>CAYZUX010000019.1:0-45206 GCA_964481775.1 uncultured bacterium
ACACCGGCAAAGGTGTCATGCCCAAAGATGGGCGAGGAGACCAGCTCCGGACCTATCCTCTGGAATTCCTCTCCATCCACTTTGATTTCGAGCAATCCTACGCGCTGGATCACAACTGGCGTTTCTGTCCCACGCAGGGAGGAGCTGATCCGCAGGGTCCGGCCATCCGGGCAGAAGGAGTAGGTTTGGCGGATGGTGATATGGGGAGAATAGAGAACGGTTTCAAGTTGAATACTTTCCCCTTTCTGGTCTTTGGAAAGGGTTTGGAAACCCTTGTCACCCAGGTTAGTGCGATGTAAATCGGGGGTTTGGAGGCTGAATAGAGGGCCTGAAACGCTCCACTGCTTGCCGGTGACGAGATCTTTGTAGCTTGTCCATGTATATCCGGCGGCAGTCTTTTCAAAAACAGCCTCCACCTTTCCGGAACCCTGCAACTCCATTGGATCTGCCGCCAATACCAGATCAGTCCCAGTCAGCAAGATGCAAAGAGGGACCGCCACAGGGAATGCTTGTAAGACAATACAGAGAAAAGAGAGGCAGGATTTCATGGGAAAACCTCGCGAAGTGATAAGTTTCCTGTGTGGAATATGGCTTACTCACCGGGTGGGGTCTAGCGGTTGAACGCCCGATCACCCTTTTTTCTCCTATATGAGTCCGTGTGACTTTGCTATGGTGTCAGAGCGGTAAACTGCCTGAAGGTGTACCAGCAGGCTGGCGAGTGCTTCTGGGAGGTGATCGAAATGGGCGATGCAGTGCGTGGTGATTTGGAGCGGACCACAAGGCGAGATTTTCTGAAGGCGAGCGGGGTGGCAGCGGCGGGGCTGACCCTGGGTGCTTCGGCCTTTTCGGCGGCACCCATCGAGAAGCTGGCGATTCAGGGCGGCCCCCCGGCGGTCACTGCACCCTTCAATGAAGCGGACCGTTGGCCACTTTACGGGGAGGCGGAGGAAAAAGCGGTGGTGGAACTCCTGCGAAATCCGAGTTATACCCCCATCGACCAGCTTGAAGCCGAATGGAAATCCTTCGTGGGTGCGCCTCATGCCAAGGCCTTCTGCAATGGCACCTGCGCCTTGACCTCCATGTTTTCCGCGCTTGCTCTGCCTCCCGGCAGCGAAATCCTGGTGCCCAGTTACACCTTCTTCGCGACCGTCGCCCCGATGCGTTTCTTCGGGTTGGTCCCGGTCTTTGTGGATATCAATCCGAGAACGCTCAATTTCGATCTGGAGGACGCCAAGAAGCGTCTGACCAAGAACACCCGCGCCGTGCTTCCGGTGCATTGGATTGGTTTGCCGGCAGACATGGATGCTATCTGTGAGTGGGCCAGGGAGAAGGGTTTGATTGTGCTGGAGGATGCGGCTCATGCGCATGGAGCGAAATTACAGGGAAGACGGATGGGGACTTGGGGACGGATGTCCATTTTCAGTTTCCAGACCACCAAGCCATTGCCTGGCATGGAAGGGGGTATGGGATTGTACCAGGATGCCGCCGACTACGACCGCGCCAATGTCTTGAGTGATTACCAGGTCACCGGCATGGATGAAAACAGCGCTTACCACAAGTATTATGGTTCGGGGCTGGGACTCAAATTCCGTATGCATCCCCTGGGGGCTGCTTTGGTACGTTCCCAACTGGTGGGTCTCGATGAGCGTAATGCCGCTGGCGCCACGCAAGTCCGCAAACTGAATGACCGCCTTGTGCAGCTGCCGGGTCTGTATGAGCAGACCAGCGGACGCAAGGACATGGAGCGGATTCATTACTCCTGGAATATGCTCTTTATCGATGAGAAAGAAGCCGGGATGACTCGTGACCAGGCAGTCAACGCGCTTGTGGCTGAGGGAGTCAAAACCAGCTCCTTCGGTTACCGGTTGCAGCATAAACTGCCCCTTTATGCCGAGGCCCAGTGGTGGCATCACCTCCCTACCATTCCAGAGCTGCCTGGCTCTGAAAAAGCGAATGCCACCGCGATCCCGTTGCCGTATTTCACCTCGGAGCAGCCGGAGCTGGTGGAGCAATATGTCAAAGCGTTTGAAAAAGTCTGGGCCCACCGGAGGGAGATTGCCAAGGCGTAGGGTGGGGCTTGCCCCACCAGCTGGCCTGCGGAGTGTAACTCCGCCAGAAGCGTTCCACCCACGAGTGCTACTCGTGAGCGAGCTTTTTGGCGTGGTTTATTATGCGGTGGGGCAAGCCCCACCCTACACCTGATTTTGGAGGATTCATTAGATGGGTGGAATCATCGGTAGACTTTTTGTTGTGGGTTTTGTTTTTATTCTATGCGGGATAGCCACGGTGGAGGATGGACAGAATCCTCTGGCGTGCCGTTTTGCGAGTTATGGAAAATTTTCGGAGTCGGCCTGGACACATTTGCCGCAAATCGGGGTTCACTACGTCTTTATGAATATCCCCACCGCCGATCAGGCGGAGGCTACGATCAAGCGGTTGAAGGAAAGCCATCTCAAAGCCTTGGTGGTGCGCGGGGATGTCAAATTGACCGATGAGACCTTCAAGGAAGACTTGGAGAAACAGCTCAGTCTTTGCGAGAAGATGGAGGTGCGTTACATGTTTCTCTCGGTGAAGGGGCAGGATGCGCCCAAGGAATTGTTGTATTCACGCCTGCGTGAAGCAGGAGAAATCGCGAAAAAGCATAATGTCATTATATCGTTGGAAACCCACCCACCACTCGGAAGCAACGCCGAGGTGCACCTGGAGACCATGAAGGCTGTCAACCACCCGAATGTGCGTGTCAATTTTGACACCGGCAACATCACCTTCTACAACCAGGGAGCGGATGCCTGCACCGAGCTGGAGAAAATCATCGATTATGTCGCCACGGTGGAGCTGAAGGACCATGACGGCAATTTTGAGAGCTGGACTTTCCCACCGGTGGGACAGGGTGTAGTCGACATGCGGCGGATTATGCAGATTCTCGCGGACCATCACTACAAGGGACCCATCACGCTGGAGTTCGAGGGGGTCAAGGGGGTCGAACTCGATGAGAACGGCACCAGAAAGGCGATCGCGGAATCGGTGGCGTATGTAAGGTCGCTGGCGTGTCTGGATTGAGTTGCCTGGAGTTCACACTTTAGTGTGTTTCTATTCTCCTCCCCCCTTGCGGGGGAGGGCTGGGGTGGGGGTGAGGTTTTACTCAGTCCTGCAAAACACGCGCAGAGGTGTATTCGCGCCGCCGGACTACCCACACAGTGAAAGCCAGGAACAATAAAGTGATGAACAACAACACCAAGATTGCTTTTGCCGTTCCAACCTCCACTTCCTTCTTCTGCATTTCCAGCAGCATGGCGGCCATGGAGCTCGCTGCTCTGGCCTTATCCGAATCGGGAAGCAGCGCCTTGACGTATTTTTCGATGGTCAGGAAATCGACCACGCCCGGCATCAACAGCGCGATTCTTTGCCAGCCATAGATCACCACCAGGCTGAGGACGATCGGCCGCTTCTGGGAGGAGCCGAAATAGGCGCACAGCGCGGAATAGGCCAGCATCGCCAGAGCGATGACTCCCATGAAATGCGGCAGGAGATTCAAGTTGGCCGGATTGCTTTCGACCTTTCCGGCAAGCAGGCTGACCAGGAAAAAAACCACCAGACCAAGAGCAAGAGACAAAGTCGCGGCCAGGTTGAAGGCCAGGAATTTTCCTAGAATCCATGCTGAGCGTGGAACAGGACGGGTCAGGATGTGTGTGATGGTCTGGGATTCCACATCTTCGCTGACCAGGGAACAACCGAAAAAGAGAGCAATCAAAGGGGTCAGTGTCTGAAGATAGACCGCGGTGGCGATCCGGCTGAAAAGGGAGGAGTCAGAGAATCCGCGGTCACCGACACTGAAGAAGTAAGCTCCCAGCGGCAACAGGACTGGAACGAGGGCCACCGCCAGGAGGAGGATAGGCTGTTTTCGCCGTGTCATGAGAAGCAGCGCCTGGTTGAAGGAAACCGCCACGAAGTTGAGATAGCTTGAAAGTGTTCCTGACATGGTGCTTTCTCTATTTCACCAGATACTCGAAAACCGATTGCAGATTATCATCCGGGCAATAGATTCCACGGATCTCGATGCCCTCATCCAGGTAGAGGTCATTGAGCTGCTGATAAAGACGGTTGGGATCGCGTGTCTGGACCGTGACAGCATTTCCGGAGAGCGCGATATCGAGGGTCGCGGTCTCCGAGGCAAAAAAGGCTGCCAGGCGGTGAGTGGAGGGGGTCTCGACAGTGACCGTGTGGGGATGCTCATCGATGAGCTCGCGGATTTCACGGATATCCCCTTGCGCGATCAGGCCTCCCTGATGCAGCAGGACCACATGGTGAGTGACCCGTTCGATTTCATAAAGGATGTGGCTGGAGAAAACCACGGCGCGTCCCTGGTCCGCCAGTGCACGAATGAGCGAAAAGACCACCTCGCGGCTTTCGGGATCGAGGCCGGCCATGGGTTCATCGAGGAAGAGCAGTTCAGCATTGGAAGCGAGTGCCTGCGCGATGTTAATGCGCCGGCGCATCCCCTGGCTGTAGGTGGTGATGGGATCCTTCATGCGTGAGGCCATGCCGACCTGGACACAGGCCTCCTCGGCCCTCTTGCGTGCCTCACGTGCGCAGACTCCACGGTAACGAATCATCCAATAGACAAACTCCAGGCCTGTTGTGTGGTCGAAGAAGTGGTCGCTTTCGGGGCAGTAGCCAATGCGTGCAAGTGTCTGCAGGTGATTCCGGGGTGACTGACCAAAGATGCGGATACTGCCCCGGCTGGCGCGGTAGAGGCCGAGGGCCAGTTTCAGGAAGGTAGTCTTCCCCGCGCCATTCGGACCGAGCAGGCCAGTGACTCCCGGACCGATGGAAAGACTCAGGTTGTTGACCGCGATGACCTCGCCGAACCATTTCGAGAGGGTCTGGGTTTCGATGACAGGGGAACTCATAACTCCACCTCGCATCGATGCACCTTGCGGCAAATGATCCCCAGCACGAGCAGGCAGGCTCCGGCCACCACCAGAGCGGACCACCACCAGGGAAGTTCATAGGGTGGATTTCCCTGATGGAACAGCAGGGAACCGAGGTGGAAGATCGCAATGGGAATCCCAATGATGTTGTAGCGTTCATCATCAAAGATTTCATCAGAAAGGGTTTCTGTGGCACTCAGATCGAAAAAGACCAGGACAAGGATGACAATCGCCGCAGTGCGTTGGTTTTTCAGAACCGCTGATCCAGCCAATACCGCCAGCGAGCAGGGAACCACGATCAGAATTGAAAAGACAGTGATCGTAACTGGCCAGGAACAGGTGGTTTTCAATGTTTCCCAGCCAGGGGCGAGAAGGTTATGGAGGAGTACCAGAAAGACTCCCGGCAAAGCGGTCAAAAGCAATCCCACCATCACCAGTGTCATAATTTTCCCGAGTACATAATCACGCCAGGTGACCGGTTTTGAAAAATAGACCTCCATCAGGTTGTTGTGGATGTCATTGCAGATCATGCCCGATCCGGCAAAAAGGAGGATCCAGAAAAGGAGAGTGCTCTGACCTGTGAGGAACTGAAAAAACAAGGTCTCATTGACGGTGAGAGGAAACCTTTTGGCGATTTCGGAGAAAGGAGAGTTGGGATTGGCGGCAATCACATCACAGGCAATCACCTGCAGGAGACGGATGGCGAAGTGTGTTCCCCCCAGGCACAACAGGATGAGGAAGCTTCGTGTGGAGAAAAGGACACGAAGTTCCTGCTGCACAATGACCCACCAGGCCAGACCGCTACGCAGCTCGCCATCATAGGCCCGGTAGCCGCGGTCATAAATGGGCACAACCAATACCTCCCTGCATGCTCCTCATCCCTTCCATACCTCACCCCCCATACCTCACCCCCCTCCCATACCTCACCCCCCCGGCCCCCCTCTCCCGCGAGGAGAGGGGGGAGCAGAAAGTCCCCTCTCCCCATGGGAGAGGGGATTTAGGGGTGAGGTGAGTGTATCTGTTGTCTCCCCACTGCCTCCATGAAAACCTCTTCTAGGCTCTGACGGACCGGTTGGAGGTGACGGATCTGGGTGTGTTGCGAACGTGCGATTTCGAACAGGTCACGGACCGTGAAGGTGTTGGGGGTCTGAACCACCAAAGTGCCATCGTGACGATCGCCGCAGGTACAACCGGTAGCCACCAGGGCCTCCTGGAAGGCTTGCTTATTCTCACGGACACGCACCTCGTAATGTCCCTTGCGGAGCGTGGTCAGGTCGGAGATCTGCCCATCCCTCACCACCTGTCCACGGCTCAGGACGATGACACGATCGCAGACCTGGGTGACATCGGGCATCAGGTGAGTTGACAGGAGCACTGTGACTTTCCTCTTCGCGACCAGTTCGCGGATCAGATCGAGCATCTCAACCCGGCCTTCGGGGTCAAGACCATTGGTGGGTTCATCGAGAAGGATCAGCTTGGGGTCATGGATCAAGGCCTGGGCGAATTTCACCCGCTGGCACATGCCTGTGGAGTAGGTGCCCATCTTCCGATAGCGGGTCTCGCCGACACCGACATAGTTGAGGACCTCATGAGCACGTTCCATCGCATCCACCGGGGTCATGCCAAAGAGGCATCCGCAATACCGCAGAAAAGAGACAGCGCTGATTTTGGGGCTGGTGATGGGACGTTCCGGCATGTAGCCGAGTCGATGCCTTACCTGACGGCGCGAGGCGGGCATGCTTGCGCCGAACATTTCCACCTCTCCCTGCCTTGGGGTGACAAACCCAAGGAGGGCCTTCAGTAATGTCGTCTTGCCTGCCCCATTGGGTCCCAGCAGTCCCACAGATCCGGTTTCGATGGTGAATGAGGCGCCGGCAAGAGCATGGGTCCTGCCATAGGAGACATGGACATCCTGGAGACGAATCTGAGGAACAGTCGCGTTGCTCATTGCATCTACCCAGATCCGGAGTGTAGGAATGCGGTGCGAAAGCCAGTGGAAAACACCAGCTTGGGAGATTATGCCGAAGCGCCTGATTGGTTGTAAGGGCACACATTACTTCATCAAAAAAAAGACGCCGGGACGCAATGGAAAACTTGCAGGACGCAATGGAATGCTTGCAGGACGCAATGGAATGCTTGTAGGACGCAATGGAATGCGTCCCTCCACCATGGAAGAATCCGCTTTGTCGGGTCCGTAACCACCACAGCCCCCAAAAAAAACCTTGACATTGATTGTTAAGATGTATACATTATAGAACAGAACAACTTCCCGGCTTTCGGGCGGAGGCGGGAATATGGGGCTAAAACAAGAACTCAACCTTATTCATCCCATCCAGGATCGCTCCCATGAGGTGGCGCTCGCTATTGTATTGACCAGTGAGATGCTCACCAAGGAAGCGGATCGTCTTCTACGTGGTTTCGGACTGACCGAGGCTCAGTTCAATGTGCTCATGCTTCTGGCTTATCAGGCTGGACCTGAGGGAATCAGTCAAACCAGGTTGAGCCGGATGCTTCTGGTCAATCGGGCCAATGTGACCGGCCTGATGGATCGAATGGAACGTGACGGGTTGATCGAGCGGGCTTCTGACCCAGGAGATCGGCGGATGCGGATGATCCGTATGACCCCAAGGGGGAAAGACCTTCTGGAAAAGGCAGTCCAACCCTATGTGGAGAAAGTGGATGGGATTATCAGTGGGCTTTCGTCAAAAGACCAAGAGCACCTGCTCAAGCTTCTGGAAAATATTCGATTGAGGATTGGGTGAAGGGATAAGCCATGAAAATACTTCTGATTGCACCCTCAAGTGGTCCCTGGCGTCTGGTAGGGAGACGCCGGTTCTTTAATGGAAGAACCTTCCGTTTTTCATTGCTCAGCCTGCTATCGGTCGCAGCGGAAACACCCTCCTGGGCGACTGTCCAGATTGTGGATGAACAACTGGAGGGGATTCCCTGGGATGCGGATGCAGACCTGGTGGGGATAACCTGCATGACAGCTCTTGCACCGAGGGCTTATGAAATTGCCGGAGTATTCCGTCAGCGTGGAATCCCTGTGGTCCTGGGCGGGATGCACCCATCCTTTCAGCCGAAAGAAGCGCTTCGTCATGCCGAGGCGGTTGTGGTGGGAGAAGCGGAAGGAGTGTGGCCACGTGTGGTGGAGGATGCGGCGGCTGGAAGATTGTCGGGTATCTATCGATCGAAAGGTCCA
This sequence comes from uncultured bacterium, assembly GCA_964481775.1. GTDB lineage: Bacteria > Hinthialibacterota > Hinthialibacteria > OLB16 > OLB16 > OLB16. Next base: position 8,134 of record CAYZUX010000019.1, read on the forward strand.
GTTGATCTCACGAATCTCAAGCCCTTGCCACGGCATCTCCTGCGCGGGGCGGGCTATGCCACCCTTCAGGCAGTTCAGGCTACCCGTGGCTGCCCCCATCAATGCCGTTTCTGTTCGGTTTCGGCCTTCCATGGGGGGGTGTTCCGCAAACGGCCAGTGGTGGATGTCGTATCCGAGATTGAGGCCTTGCCAGAACGGTTTTTTATTTTTGTGGATGATAACCTGACCGCTGAAAGGGAGTATGCCCGGGAACTCTTCGAGGCTTTGATCCCATTGCGCAAGCGTTGGATGACCCAGTCCACCCTGGCTATTGCCGAGGATACTGGGCTGGTGGAACTGGCATCTCAGGCGGGGTGCATGGGGATCTTCGCCGGGCTGGAAACCTTTTCGGAAGGGAATCTGGCCTCAGTTGAGAAGTCCTTTAACCAGGCCCGCACATACCGTGATAAGGTCGCTTACCTGCATTCCAGAGGCATTGGAGTCGAGGCAGGGATTGTCTTCGGTTTTGATGGAGACCGTCCCGATGTCTTCAGCCGAACACTCAAGCTTCTTGATGAAATCCAGGTCGATCTGGTCCAGGTCTCGATCTACACCCCGTTGCCGGTGAGTCCAACAGCACCTGGAACCGATGAGTCCACTCCGGGTGTGCGGCATTTTGAGTCAATGAAAGAACGGATTCTTGATTGGAACTGGTCCCACTATGATTTCCATCATGCGGTGTTTCAGCCGAAGGGTATGTCCCCGGAAGCTCTGCAGGCGGGGCATGACTGGGTGACCCATGAATTCTACCGTCCCTGGCGGATAGCCAGACGGCTTGCCTGGAGAGCCCTCTGGCCGCGAGGAATTGAAACCCTTCCCTATGCGGCAGCAATGAATCTAGCTTATTACGGGCGAGTTTCCCGTTTCGGGATGCGAGGCTGGAATCCTGGTGCAGCGGGCATGGAACCAACTCCCTGGTTTCCCTCCCTTTTGCCTCACCGGAATGGGAGAGGTTTTGTGGTTCGAACCCAAACCTGAAAAATTCTCCAGCAGAGTTATCTTTTTCCTGTCGCCCCTAGCCTTGTAGCACCTTCCCCTTGCGCAATTTCTGCACAGGACAAAACAGATAATCGAACTGCTTCTTGCGCAATGACCCGTTTCAAATAGGAATGTTTAGGGGTCTACGCTTGAGCGTGCCTGTACAACCTGAAGGTTGAACACCGAACGAGGATTGTTGGTATTGCTCTTGCTTTTCCAGCCCCGGAGAAGAACGTATTTCAGTTATTGAGGGGCGTTTCTTCCAGATACACATTCCGAACAGTCAGGAGGAATTCAGAATGAAAGGGTTATGGCGAGCCGGGTTGGTGGCATGTGTCATCTTCGCGACATGCTTCATGATCCCGGAGTCAGTTTCACAGGACACGGGAGGCGGTGGCGGAGGAAGGCGTGGAATGAGGGACAGAGGAGGTCCGGGGCGTTTTGATCCCGCACAGATGATGTCCCGGATGCTTGAAAATTACAAAGAACGTCTGAGTTTTAATGATACTGAATGGGAAGCTGTCAAACCCATGGTGCAGACTGTGATGGAAAAACAGTTTCAAAGCCGCATGGCGCCTTTTGGAGGGATGAGGGGCATGCGCCGCGGTCCGCGCGGAGACAACAATAATGAGCCAAGGGGTGGCAACCGTGGAGAGAACCGGGATACGGGCACACCGCCCGCGCCACCAGAGGGCGGACCGGGTGGACCACCTCCCGAGGGTGGACCTCCGGGTGGACCGCCACCTTTCTTTGGACCCCAGATGCCTGAGATGGAAGCTTTACAGGAGGTTCTGGACAAATCCGATGCACCTGAGGCAGACATCCAGGCCAAATTGAAGGAATTCCGTGCGGCACGTCAGAAACAGGAAGATGAGCTTAAAGCTTCCCGTGAGAAATTGCGGGCGGTTTTGACTCCTCGCCAGGAAGCCATGTGTGTAGTGATGGGGCTTCTCGATTAAAGGAATAACCTTACCCCCCCCCTCTCCCGCCGGGAGAGGGGGGCAGGGGGGGTGAGGTGGGTAATCGGTTTAATTGGAGATGCCTGAATAAACATGAAAGAGGTGATCTTGCCGTGGTGGATACTCATGAGTTGATCGACAATATGATCCAATTACGGCAACTGTCGCCCTCGGATGCCAAGGCATTGTACCAGCAACGGAATGGCTCGGGAGTAGCTGACCTCCAATCAGAGGCCGATGTCCTGCGTTGGCTGGCGGATGAGTATGGTCTTGGATACACGGACCTGGAGGATATTGATCCGGACCGACAACTCCTTTCTCTCTTTCCCGCGCGCGTGCTGCTTAAAAACGAGTTGCTCCCGCTCAGAAAAGTGGGGGATTCGGTGGAGGTGGCCACCAGCCGTCTCTTTGCGACGGAGGGACTGGACACCCTTAAGGTCCTTACTGGTCTGAACCTGACCCCGATTCTCGCTCCCAGTGATGCCATCCGGCGTGAGATGAAAAAGCGTTTGGGAGTCGGGGCAGATACCCTGGATACGCTCGAGGAGGAAGCCTCCATCCTGGTGGTGGATGAAGCGGGATTGAGCACTGGAGATGAGGAGACAGACCTCGACAGTGCGGCGGAGGATGCTTCCATCATCCGATTCGTCAACCAGGTGCTCACAGATGCCATCGCCTTACGCTCCACCGATGTTCATATCGAACCCTTTGAGGATGAACTGCGGATTCGTTACCGTATCGATGGAGTGCTTCAGGATGTGCCAGTCCCGGCGCAAATCAAACGCTACCAGCCCGCCATTGTCTCACGTGTGAAGATTCTCAGCCATCTCGATATCGCGGAAAAACGTCTGCCACAGGATGGACGCATCAAACTGCGTGTCGAAGCCAGCGAGGTGGATGTTCGTGTTTCGGTGATCCCCATGCTCCATGGCGAGGCGGTGGTACTCCGGTTGTTACGCCAGGATGGATCGTTGATGCATCTTTCTGAGCTTCACATGGGAGAAAGAGCGGAGCGGATCTTTCGCGGCTTGCTTGCGATGCCCCATGGAATTGTTCTGGTGACCGGTCCTACGGGAAGTGGAAAGACGACCACGCTTTATTCAGCGTTGGGCGAAATCAACGACTCCATACGCAAGATCATTACCATCGAAGACCCGGTCGAATACCAGATGCGGGGAGTCAATCAAATCCAGGTTTCTGAAAAGGCCGGGCTGACATTTGCCAGGGGCTTACGGGCCATATTGCGTCACGACCCGGATGTGGTTCTCATCGGCGAGATTCGTGATACCGAAACCGCGCAGATTGCTGTCCAGGCCTCCCTCACCGGTCACCTGGTTTTCTCGACGCTCCACACCAATGATGCACCGGGTGCATTGACCCGCCTGGTGGACATGGGAGTGGAACCTTATCTTGTGGCCTCCTCTCTGGAGGCGGTGTTGGCACAACGATTGGTTCGAGTGCTCTGCCCGAAATGTAAAGAAGAAGATACCTCTGGCAAGGCTGCCGCGATCAAGGAACAGATTGGGGTAAGCAGTGAACAACCTCTTTTCCGTGCGGTGGGTTGCCGGGATTGCCGTCACACCGGCTACCACGGGCGCCGAGGAGTTTTTGAAATCATGGATCTGGATGAAGAAATTCGTCAGATGATCCTGCGGAGTTGTTCCTCCGGCGAGATCCGCGAAGCCGCATCACGTAAAGGGATGACATCCCTCAGCGAGAGCGGGTGGCGTTTGGTCGCCGAGGGCGTGACCACGGTGGATGAAGTCTTCCGTGTCACCAAGGACTCCAGGAGAAACGGGGTGTTGAACGGTCACTGAGTGGATCTGCACAGGACCGTGGGGTATGAAGGGTGCTCGAAGCAGGATGCGGAACAATGCCAAACTTCCAATACCGTGGTTTACAGCAGGATGGGGTAGTGGCTGAAGGCGTCATCGAGGCTGGCGGACGTCAAGAGGCATTTCGTTTGTTGGAAGAACGCGGGCTTACGCCGCTCAACCTGGCGGAAGACAACAGCATTCCGCAAAATGGCCAACCGAAATCACCATTCCACTGGAAGCGGAAAAAAGTTCCTTTTTCATCCTTGGAAAGTTTTACCCGTCAGCTTTCCAACTTATTGGCGGCAGGCGTTCCCCTCAGCCGGGCATTGACCATCCTCAGTAAGGAGGCCGCTGTCCCCGCTGCGGCTGAGAAGTGGAAAGAAGTCCACGATCTCGTGGTGGATGGGACTTCCCTTGCCGAGGCAATGTCGCGATCTCCTGAAACCTTTCCGCGAGTTTATGTGGCAATGACCCAGGCCGGGGAGACAGGCGGATTTCTGGATGTGGTCCTGGGCCAGATCGCTGAGTTTCAATCCCGTGAGAAAGAGCTGCGTGCCAAGGTTTTCGCTGCGTTGATTTATCCTGCGGTCCTGCTTTGTCTGGCGATCTCGGTGCTGATCTTCCTGCTGGTTTTTTTTATTCCAAGATTCCAAACGATCTTTACCGGATTTGGAGCGGCACTACCCACCCTGACACAGGCGATTGTGAATGTCAGTGCTTTTGTCCGTCAGTATGGACTGCTTGTCGCGGCTGCGATTGGAGTGGTCTATTTTCTGGTTCGGAAATGGTTGCAGACCGATGCCGGACGCCGCCAGTGGGAAAACCTGCTGTTGGCCTTGCCCGTGATCGGGCCACTCCAGGCTAGTTTTTCGATGGCGCGGTTTTGCCGGATGCTGGGGACACTCATCAGCGCGGGAGTTCCACTCATCAATGCACTCACTGTCGCCAGGCGTTCCATCTCCAATCAGACACTGGTGGATACAGTTGTCAACTCAATCGAACGGGTCAAGCAAGGTTCACGTTTGGCGGACAGTCTCTCCTCCTGTGGAGAGCTTTTTCCTGGATCGGTTCTCGAAATGATCTCGGTGGCGGAGGAAACAGGCCGTTTATCCGAGGAATTGATCCGGCTTGCCAGTGTGACCGAGGCTGACCTGGACCGCCGTATGAAGATGGCAGTTGCGCTGGCGGAACCGCTGATGCTTTTTTTGATCGCGGGTTTCATAGGAATCATTTTTGTAGGGATGGTGATCCCGATCTTCACCATCCAGGATTACATCAAATAAGCAGCGCGATGGAGGAGATCTTATGTTAATGACCCGATTCAAGATAAACAGTTTTCAAAGGAAACAACCGGTGGGGAGAAGCGGATTCACCCTGGTGGAAATGCTGTTGGTGCTGTTGATTCTGGCAACGCTTGCCGCCATTGTGGTGCCCAAGTTTGCGGGACGCACCGAGCAGGCGAAAATCACCGCGGCTCAAACACAGATCAAGTCGTTTGAAACCGTCCTCGATGCTTTTGAAGTAGACAATGGATTTTACCCAAAGGGTGAGGATGGGCTTCAGGACCTGGTGGTCCAGCCTCGTGATACCCCCAAATGGCATGGCCCCTATCTCTCGGAAATACCGCTTGATCCCTGGGAACGTCCCTACATTTACACCTGCCCCGGGAAATACAATCAGAATTCGTACGATATTCTTTCTGTTGGGCCTGATGGACGGAACGGGACCGAAGATGACATCGCCAACTACAAAACAGGAAAATCGTGATGAGACAGGTGGTGACACGGCGCGGTTTTACGTTGATTGAACTGATCCTGGTCATGATGGTGCTCTCCACTGTCCTGGCCCTGGCCGCGCCGCAGCTATCCGGTTTCATGTGGGGGAGGAACCTGGAGGAAGAAGGACGCAGGCTGCTCGCCCTCAGTCGTTACGGAAGGAGTGTTGCGGTGTCGCAGGCAACCCCCATGCGGCTGTGGATCAACCCGGATGAAGGTTCCTATGGCTTGGCACCCGGGGAAGGATTTGCGATCGAGGGTGAGAAAGATTTTACTTTTCGTCTTCCCGAGGGTCTGCGTTTTGAGGTTTCACCGGATGCGGTTGAAAAGGATGGGCGTGCTTATGTTTCTTTCTGGCCGGATGGCACCATCGATGAGCTCAGCCTGAGGCGCATGTTTGTCCGGGGCAGGGAGAATGAAGCTTTGGCCCTGGTCCAGAAGGACCTGATTTCGGGTTATGAGCTGGTGAATGTACAGGGTGTGGTGAAGCTGGAGAGTTCCGATGAAAAATCGAAACGGAAAGATTCACGGAAGTAATTATTTCCCAAGCGGCTTCACCTTCGCTGAGCTCCTGGCGGCGATGTTGTTTGTCGCCATTGTCGTACCTGTTGTGGTTCAGGGGATGACCCTCGCGAACCGGTCCGGAATTATTGCCGAAAGAAAAAGGATCGCGGGAGAACTGGCCGATAGTCTGCTCACGGAATGGGTTGTCACCGAAGAGTGGCGAGAGGGCCAGCGATATGGGGATTTCGGTGAATCATGGCCGGATTACCGTTGGGTTTTGATGGATAATGAATGGGAAGAGGACAGTGCGATGCGTGTCCTTTCGGTTGAGGTTTTTTACAGGGCACAGGGAAAGGATTACAGCGTTGTTCTGACCACCCTGGTTCAGGAAGAGGAAGAGAATTCCGGGGATGAATCAGGACAAACTTCCGGGCAGGCGAGCAGCCAATGAAAATCAGGGAACAGCATTTTTTCCAGGGAAAAGGGACGGGCTTCACACTGCTGGAGATCCTGACCGCCACGCTGATGTTCTCGATTATCATGGGTGCGCTCTATTCTGTTTTTTATGGTGCTCTCAGGATGCGTGAAAAGGCCTACAGGACTTTTGAAAGAGAACTGCCCCGGGCCTATGTAAACTCGATCATCCGCAAGGATCTCATGAGTCTGATGCCATCCGGCGGACTCTTTTCAGGTGCATTGATTGGTGAAAGTGAAGAGGTCAATGGAGTCCACAGGGACAGCATCGAATTCTATACTTCCTCCGGTATTGTGACAGATGCCAGTCCCTGGGGGGATATCCGTCACGTTAAGTATTCTCTTGCTGCTCCCGAAGAGACGACAGAAAATAATATCCATCAATCACCTTCCCTGGCTGCTACAGACCTGGTACGAACGGTTACGGACAATCTGCTTCAATCAGAAGAGGAAACACCCCGGCGTGAATGCTTGCTGCAGGGGGTTCGATCCCTGGAAATTGGGTACTTTGACGGTGAATACTGGCAGGACTCCTGGGATGGGACAACGCAGACCGAGGAGACGGTCAAAGCAGTCAGTATGCTGATCAGCTTCGATCCGGACAGCGCGAAAGAGAGTCAGGTCCCGCTTCCTGTTCGAATTGTTGTTCCATTAACCGTGGAAACCTCCAGCACCGATGCCTCCCCGGGTTCCACTCAGAGTCAACAGGGGACACCCTCAGGCAGTGAAGCTGGAGGTAGTCCGGCCAACGCGGGGGATGCCAGTGGTGGAGAACCAGCAGAGGCCGGACCGGGCGGAGGAGGTGGACCACGATGATGGGACACCACCTCGTTCATAAGGCGGGTTATTGCTGTCAGCAGGGGACAGTGCTGATAGTGGTGTTGTGGATCACCCTGACGCTGGTAGGAGTGGGCCTGGTGTTTGCGGAATCCATGCAGCTGGAATACCGTGCCGCTGAAAATTCAGTAGCGGGATTGAATGCCGGTCACGTGATCGAGGGGGTGAGAAGGTACCTTACGTATTTTCTTGGGAGTCTTGAGACACCGGGAACAATTCCTGATACCGAGGATTATGACGCGGAACAGGTTGCAGTCGGTGACTCCTATTATTGGCTTCTTGGCAGGGGCACGGAAAAAGACTCACTGAAAAAGAAAGAGCCGGTCTATGCCTTGTGGGATGAGGCCTCAAAACTGAACATTAACACCGCCACGCAGGAGATGCTGGAAGCCCTGCCGAACATGACAGCGGAACTCGCGGCGGCGATCATTGATTGGCGTGATGCGGATTCAGATATCACAGCCGGTGGTGCTGAGTCGGAATCCTACCTCAGGCGTGAGCCAAAGTATCAATGCAAGAACTCAAACTTTGAAACGGTCGAGGAGTTGCGGCTTGTTTATGGGATGAGCGAGGAAATTCTTTATGGTGAGGATACTAATTTCAACGGAATTCTTGACCCCAATGAGGATGACGGTGATGAATCCCTGCCAGAAGATAACAAGAATGGGGTCCTTGAAAGCGGATTGCTTGAGTATGTGACCGTGTATTCGAAAGAACCGAATACGAAATCCGATGGCTCGGAAAGGATCAATATTACGCGTGGTGGAAATGAATTACAGCAGCTGCTTCAGGAAAACTTTGGCCAGGAACGGGCGGCGCAGATCAAGACCGTTCAAAACCCATCAAGTGTTCTGGAATATTATGTAAAAAGTGGCCTGACAGCGGATGAGTTCGAGCAGGTCGCGGATGTGCTGACAGCCTCCTCGGGAAGCTCGGTTCAGGGTCTGATCAATGTCAATACAGCCAGTGAAACAGTTCTCACATGTATTCCTGGGATAGGTCAGCAATATGCTTCCGCGATCATTTCCGCGCGCGAGGGAAGGACGGAGGACTCAACCTCATTTGCCTGGTTGACCGAAGTGCTGGATGAGACCAGTGCCACCGAGGCAGGCCCTTACCTGACGTGGAGGACTTACCAGTTTTCCGCGGACATCATTGCGGTGGGGCCCAATGGACGTGGATTCAGGCGCGAGGTGCTGGTGATCGATACATCCAGCGGCACACCCAAGGTGATTTTCCGGCGTGACCGGTCACGCCGGGGATGGCCACTCACCTCCGAGCTGCGGAAGGAATTACTGCTTGGAATCCTGAACGGTGAGAGGGATTTTTCATGATTACCCAAAGGCCCGCCAGTGTGTTGGGAATCTCTTTCGAAAGTGGCTGGATTACCGCGGCAGTGGTTCGAAACCATGCGGGCCGGGCCCAGATCCGTGAACGGCTGAGAGTGCCCCTGTCGCTCAATCCCCTGGTGGATGATCCCGAGCTGGTGGGACATGAAATCCGCAACCGGTTGACGGAAGCTGGAATACGCGAAAAGAAGTGTGTCATTTGTGTCCCCCTGAAGTGGGTCTTTTCTTTGCGTACCGACCTGCCAGACCTGTCCGGCGAAGACACTGAGAGTTACCTCAGGGTTCAGGCTGAAAGGTCTTTTCCCTTCTCACCGGATGATCTCAGTCTTTCCGCCTCACGTTACAAGACACCCTCGGGTTCCGGGCAAGCGATGCTGGTGGGTATTCCCCGCAGCTATATCCAGCGTCTTCAAAGCGTGCTCCGTTCCGCGCGTCTGCAACCATTGAGCATCACACTCGGAATCACTTCAATTCTGGGAAAGATCGAGGAATACAGCGACAGCGCGATAGCGATCCTTTTGACGGAGGCGGGTGTCGAGCTGGGGATCGTGACAAAAGGGGGTGTGGTTACCGCAAGACCTCTCGATGATGCCGTAATGGTTGAGCAGGATGGCCGGCAGATTGATTCGGATCTGGTGGCTCGTGAGGTGAGAATCACACTGGCCCAACTGCCGGAAGATATCCGGGGAGCGATACATGAGCTCTATATCATTGGTCCATCGGCAGAGGCCTCACCGCTTATCGGATCACTGACAAGTTTGTCTGAACGAAGCGGACTGACTGTCACTCGCAAGGTTCCAGACCTGGACCCCCTGCTGGCCAAGCCTGAGGATGCAGAGGCAGTGCGCGGTTTGGTACCCGTAGCGTTCTCGGCAGCAGCGCGATGCGTGCTGGGTTATCCCCCGGAATTTGAGTTTCTGCCTCCCAGAATATCACGTCTCAAACAGGTAACAGGAAAAGTCTCCTCCCGGGGAACGCGCTGGCTTGGTGCTGTGGCTGCTATCATCCTCTTGAGCGTGGGTTCTGCATTCATTTACCAGGATTACACGTTGCGATCGCTTGAAGCCAGGTGGCTGGTCATCGAGCCAAAGGTGAAGGAGGTGGAGGATCTGCAGTCCCGTATCAGAGAGTTCCGCCCCTGGTTTGATGACACGGTGCCCTCACTGACCATTGCCAGGGCGGTCACAGAAGCTTTCCCGGAAAGAGCCTCTGTGTGGGCCAAAGACCTGACAATCAAGGAATCCAAACAGGTGACCTGCTCGGGATTCGCGCGCTCCAACCAGGATTGGCTGGATATGCGTGACCGGTTGCGAGCCACGAAATCGGTCAAGGATCTGAAGGTTCACCAGGTACGTGGTAAGTCACCGTTGGAATTCACCATCAGTTTCACCTGGAGTCCGGAGGGTGATCATGAAAACTAAAAACCGTGAATGGATCCTGGCCATCACGGCAGGTGTGTGTATGGGGGCATGGGTGGCGGACAGCTTCATCCTGACTCCGTTGGCAAACCTCTGGAAAAGTCGTACAGAACGGATCGAGGAATTACGCAAGCAATTAATCAGCGGTGAGCTGCTTGTCCAACGTGAAACCGCGATACGAGAGCGTTGGGATCAGATGAAAGCAAGGGCCTTCAGCTCCGAGATGACCGAGGCTGAAGACCGGATTCTGAAATCAGCCAACCGCTGGGCGCAGGCAAGTGGCCTTGGCCTTTCGTCTCTGAAGCCCAGGGTGACCCAGGAAAGTGAGGAATTCAAAAAGGCGGAGTTCAGTGCTTCCGGCCAAGGAGGTATCGAGCCGGTGACAAGGTTCTTGTATGAACTTGAGCGCGATAACCTGCCCCTTAAGGTGGAAAATGTGCAAATCAGCACACATGATAAAACGGGAAAGGAATTGGCGCTTGAGGTGCGCTTCAGTGGATTGCTTTTGGCGGCGGAACGCTTATGAGACGGAACAGGTTCTCAAATCACAGAAAATTGTGGTACTGGTTTGGTTTCCTGGCTTTTCAGTTCGGGATGCTGATCCTGCCTCCGGAAGGTAACTGCCAGGAAGCAGCCGGAGAAACCGGATCAGAGGTTTCTTTTGAAGCATTTGAAATCATTCTGAACCGGAATATTTTCGACCCCAACAGAACAGCCGATCGAAGGAAGCTCAGTCCGGCAGAGGAGGCCGCCGCAGTTAAGCCGGATCTGGTTGAAAGTGCCACCGAAGAAAATGGAGTAGATGACTTCAAAAGTGAGGAAGTGGCGCTGGTCGGGACATTGATTGATGGTTCTACCGCGGTCGCCTTTTTCACCAGCGATAGTTCTGATTTCAAGACCGTCGCGCAAAGGGGAGAGATGGTTGGGGAGTTCCGGCTTGCTGAGATTGGAACAGGGTCTGTGAAGCTTGAGAGTGAGGGAAAAAAGATTGAGTTGCCGGTGGGATCGCGGATGAGCAGCCAACGAAACGGTGACTGGATAATTGCGCTGAATATCCAGGCAACCCCAATGCCTAAAAATGAGAATGCATCGGAGAGTTCCCGGAAGGATAATTCGTCCACACCTTCAGGCGAGGCATCCAGTTCTTCTTCTACCACATCACCCTCTTCATCAGGAGACAGTACGGATGATGTCCTGAAACAGTTGATGGAAAGACGTAGAAAGGCGCTGGAAAAATGAGAGAAAGACCACGAAATATCATGTGGCTGGTGATCCTGGCTTTATTCCCGTTTTTTGAACCGTGGTGGGACTGCCAGGCTCAGATGTCCGCTGGATCACCAACGGAACCTGCCACGCGAGAGACCTCTGTGTCACCTTCAGATGCCACACTGGATGACTCGCCCTCGCCAGAGGAGCCGCCGCCCCCGCCGGAAGGAGGGGGAGAGGAGGGACTTCGTCTTAATTTTCGCGGGGCGCCTCTGGATGATGTGCTGGACTACCTCAGTAAAGCCGCCGGTTTTGTGATCATCAGGGAAGCTCAAATCACCGCAACCGTAGATGTCTGGAGTCATCAACCACTCTCCAAAGATGAGGCAGTCAACCTGTTGAACACGATTCTCAATGAGAAGGGATATGCCGCAATTCGGCGGGGCAGGACTCTGACCATCGTGGACAGGAAGACAGCCAAGGAACGGGATCTCCCTGTGAAAACTGGTGCCAATCCAGAGGAAATTCCCCAAACGGATGAGATGGTGACCCAGGTGATTCCAGTCCGGTATGTGGATGCTGTCGCTCTGGTTGACAACCTTCAGCCATTGATTCCCTCTTATTCAACGTTGACCGCCAACCAGAGCAGTAATTCTCTGGTAGTGACAGACACCCAGGCGAATGTTCGCCGTCTGGCTGAAATTATCCGGGCACTCGATACCTCCATATCCAGTATTTCAACCGTTAGGGTATTTCAGTTGCAATATACAGACGCTACTGAATTAGCCGAGGTTATCAAGCAGATTTTCCAGCTCGAGGATTCAACCTCCTCGGACCGCAACAATCGTCGAAACCGGATGGAGCGTTTCATTGGTGGGGCTTTTGGAATGCCAGGAGGGGGTGGATCTTCAGACTCAGATCAGGGCAAGAACAAGGCTCTTCAGGCTGCAACCAAAGTGGTTGCAGTGGCAGATGAACGTTCCAATTCACTGGTTGTCAGTGCACCGGAAGAGGTTATGCCAGTCATCGAAAAACTGGTCAAAGAAATCGATACAGCGATGGAGGATCTCACCGAGATCAGAGTTTTTCCGTTGAAATATGCGGATGCGACAGAATTGGCAAAAACCATCACAGATCTATACGACATAGAAAGTAGGAACAGTAACAACAATAACAATCGAAGTGGCAGAGGAGGAAACTCCAACAGAGGATTCCAACGCATGTTCGGTGGAGGACCCTTTGGCGGTCCCCCCGGTGGTCCCCCTGGCATGGGTCAATCTTCCCAGAACCAAAGTATGCGGCGTGTTCAGGAAACGACAGTAGTCGCGGTGGCGGACACACGGACCAATTCGGTTGTCGTCAGCGCGGCGAGCGGCACCATGACTCAGATTGCCAAGATGATCAAATCACTGGACCTGAATCCGGCGCGAAAGAAGAAAGTGTTTGTCCATTCGGTCAGGAATGCGGATGTGGAAACAGTTGCCGATATCCTGCGTGGCACTTTCGAGGGAGAAAACACAAGTTCAAGCAACAGAACCAACAGGTCTACCAATACGAGAAGGTCAAGTTCCGGTCAATCAGGTTCGAACACCTCCAATACACGAAATTCAGGTGGGAGAACGGGTAGTTCCGGTTTTGGATCAGGTGGCAGTTTCTGAAGAGAGTGTCGGCTGGGAGGGACGCCTGTTGAGGCGTCGTGCTACGGGGAAATGTGTGGGTAAGGAGACACTACCGCTCCGCGAAACTCAGGTGTCCGGAGGACTGGTTTGTGGTGGGTTTCCGGGAGGACTTCAATGATGGTTAACAGATTTATCGTCAGTTCAGCGGGAATCAAAAAAGTGTTTATCCTGGTTTTGCTGATAGGCTGCTCCGCTCCACAGTCATGGCCACAGGCCGGCATGGATATGGGGCCTGTCTATGGTGATGAAGAATCAGGGCACCCTTCTGCGTATGGGTCTTCCATTGCCGATGATGTCGTTATCGAAACCGATCCCGAGACCGGATCTCTCATCATTGTGACCGATGAAGAGACCAACGAGTATATCAGGCGGATCCTCGAAAATATCGACGCTCCTGTTCCTCAGGTTCTTATCAAGGTTCTTTTCCTTGAAGTAACCTTGTCTGATGACCTGGATATCGGAGCACAGGGATCTTTTTCATATGGAAGCAGCGGCTCGAAAGATGTCCTGGAAATTCTTTACGGTCTGGCGGGTGAGACCAGTGGTGGATTTTACAGGATTATCGATGAGGATCTCTCAGTCACTCTTCATGCCCTTGAGACAGTGGGATCACTGGAAGTGCTATCGCGTCCCTCTGTTCTTGCGAAACAGAATGAGCAAGCAGTGGTCACGATAGGTCAAGAGGTTCCCTTTGTGCGCAATAGCCGTGTGACCTCGGATGGTCAGACTATCAACACGGTTGAGTATGAGGACATCGGCATCATTCTGACAGTGACTCCCTTTATTACTCCCGATGGACTGGTGGATATGCAACTCAGTCCCGAGATTTCCACCCTCACCAGCGAAACAGTTCCGATTTCGGATACCATCGATGCGCCCATATTCGCGAAGCGTGCAGCCGAAACAGTGGTGGTGGTGCCCGATGGAAAGACGGTGGTGATCGGGGGTTTGATGGAGGATAATAAGACTGAAAAGCTCTCGAAGGTTCCCATACTCAGCAGCATTCCAATCCTCGGCAAGGTGTTTCAACGCAATGAAGTCAAGAATTCGAAGACCGAGTTGCTTATTTTTGTAACACCCCATATCGTGAGGGGAGGGGACCAACTGGATACCTTATCCTGTTTCGAAAGGAGCAAATCGGAAAGTGCTCTAAGAAGTCTGCAAACCAGACGCGCGGATAAATTCCTGGATGATACGGGAGGCAGTATTCAGCCGCAGGAGCTATCACAGTGGCCCGAGGAGATACCTGAAAGGTAAAGATTTTTGCCGGGTATGAACATAAAATTCTAAAGGGAAAGTCACACTCCATGCGTTTCAGGGGAAGATATGCGGTTTATGGATTACTGGTGGTCCTGTGGCTTGCGATTGGGTTGTGGCAGGCCATTGAGCATGTACGGGTGAGGACCTCGGCACGTGAATCCCTTTACCGGCGTGCGGCAGACATTTCCAACACAGTCGGAGTGGTGATCCGTTCGCAACGGCTTTTTGTGACCCAGAAAAGGCTGGAAAACGCGCTGCAGCTTCTGGCGACTTCGCAGGATATGCGTTCAGTAGCGGTCTTGAATGCCTCGGGGGAGGTTGTTGCCTATGGCGGACAAGCGGTGACCGACCTTGTCGATGATTCCCCGGAGAGTGCGGAACATTGGGATAACGACACGTTAAGAATTGAATACCCTGTAGACTTCGGGGCCGAAATGGATAGCCGAGGTGAAATGCGTCCCCCCTTCGTTATCGTGACCGACCGTGAACCTGGACCACCGCCACCTCCACCGCCTCCGGATGGAAGCTCTCCAGGTGAACCTCCCCCTCCCCCCCCTTGGGAGGGAGAAAGAAACAGGATGCTTCCTCCTGGTCCATGGATCGAGGGGACAACCAGTGGCATCGTACAGGAGGCATCCCGGGCAATTCTGCGTGGTGCTGATGGTCAAAGGAGGCCGGACCGGCCTTGGAGGTTTCGCCGTTTCCGACGGCCGCCCGAGATGAATGAGCAGCGTTTCCGGGAACTGCTCCAGAAAAAAGGACTCCATGGATTTGTTCTGGTGATGTCGACCGATGCTTATCGATCCGCGGTTCATTACGACCTGTGGCTACGCCTGGTGATCATGGTGGTCACTACAGTTGCCGCTGTGGGATTGGGCACAGCCTGGCGGAACATGCAGCGGTCCGCTCACCTGCAGATGCGTCTGATCCGTGCCAGTGAGATGAATGAACACCTGCGTGAAATGAACATCGCCGCCGCAGGATTAGCCCATGAAACCCGCAACCCATTGAACATTGTTCGCGGTCTGGCGCAGATGATCTCCACCAGGCCGGATGCCTCAACGGATGTTCGCAAGCAAGCCAAAGACATCACTGAGGAAGTGGATCGTGTGGCCGCGCGGTTGAACGAGTTCATAGAGTACTCCAAGCCCCCCGTGACCCGTCCTGCCCCACGCCACCTCAATGCTGTTATCCGTGATGTGGAAAGGACCCTGGAAAGCGATAAGGAAGAGAAGTCCATTAATTTCACCTTGACTGGGCCTGAACTGGTGGTGGAGGCGGATGAACCCTCCTTGCGGCAGATCTTTTTCAACCTGATATTGAATGCGATCCAGGCAGTCCAGGAAGGCGGCCAGATCGAGGTGGTCATCGAAGAATCCGGCTCGGATGAGGCAATGGTCGAGGTTCGCGACAATGGTCCCGGGGTTCCCGAAGAGGCCAGACATTCCATTTTCCGTCCCTATTTCACCACCCATGAGGGGGGAACAGGCCTTGGACTGGCGGTAGTCCGTCAGTTTGTCTTGGCGAATGGCTGGGAGATCGAATACACTCCTGGAATGAATGGAGGCGCGGTTTTCCGAATCCAAGGCCTCAAAATCATTTCCAGGATCCCATGACAGATAGCCGGGGAAAGGCCGGGTCCCCCCCCTTCGAATCCATTATCCTTGTGGTGGATGACGACGCTGGTCAGCGGAGCCTGCTCGAATCCTTTCTGACCCATGAGGGATTTTCTGTCATCACTGCTTCCTCAGGTCCTGAAGCACTCACCCTGCTGGAATCCAGGCCAGTCGGCATGATGATTTCGGATGTCCGTATGCCGGGTATGTCGGGATTAACCACGCTCCGTAAGGCACGTGAGATCTCCTCCACCTTGCCGGTTTTGCTGGTGACTGCTTTCCCCGATGTCCGTGATGCAGTTGGAGCGATGCAGGATGGTGCGATCAATTACCTGGAAAAGCCCATTGACCTGTATGAGCTCCATGCTCTGGTTCAGAAGGTCCTGGGTGTTCATGCTCCCACGAATCCGCTTGCGGGCGAGCTGGTTCTTCCAGGTCACATTGTTGCGAATAGCCCATCGATTCGCCAGGCTTTCCGTGAAGCCGCCCTGGTGGCTCCCTCGGAAACAAGGGTGTTGATCACGGGTGAAAGTGGAGTGGGCAAGGAGGTCATCACCGATCTGATTCATGCATGGAGTCCTCGTGCGAAGGGCCCTTTCCTCAAGGTGAACTGTGCGGCGATTCCGGATACCCTGCTGGAAAGTGAGCTTTTTGGTCATGTAAAAGGGGCGTTTACCGGTGCCAGTGAGCATCGGGTGGGACGTTTTGAGGAAGCGGCGGGTGGGACCATTCTGCTGGATGAGATCGCCGAGATGTCGCCCGCCCTGCAGGCCAAGCTGCTTCGGATCACCCAGGATGGGACCTTCCAAAGGGTTGGCTCCAATCAGGAAAGGCACTCGGATGCCCGGATACTGGCGTCGACTAATCGTGATCTTGAAAACGAGGTCGAAAACAAGCGGTTTCGTGAGGATCTGTTCTTCCGTCTCAGCGTGATGGAGATCTATGTTCCACCACTCAGGGAACGAGTGGCGGATATCGCTCCCCTGGCAAATTTGTTCGCGGCGGAGTTTTCAGGCGGGCGTGCACGTCTTTCGCCCACAACGCTTTCGTGTCTTGAGCTTTATCGCTGGCCCGGCAATGTCCGTGAGTTACGGAATGCCATGGAACGTGCGGTCCTCATGGCGCATAGCGGGGTGATCCTCCCTGATCACCTGCCGAAAAGGATTCAAAAGGCCGGGCTGGAAATAGACGAGGAGACGGGAGAGCCTTTGCGTGGCAGGCGCATGGAGGAGGTTCAACGCATGGCTATCCTGCAGGCCATGCGTGAGCACAACTACAATCGTTCAGAAACAGCCCGGGCGTTGGGAATCAGCCGCCGTGCCCTGCTTTATAAGCTCAAGAGCTTCGCTGAGCAGGGGTATGTGATCGGCCCGGAGGCAGAGCGGGCAGAGAATGAATAAAGTCGCTTCCGGATAATCCGGTATCCGTCAGACCAATCAACGTCCCCGGATCACGATACCAGCGAAGTCAGCAGTGTCATCGAAAGAGCCGAAACCGATTTTACCCTTGGTGAAATGGTGGTCTATGGCCTTCATCACAGGCCTGTTCATGTCATCAAAGTAGATCAGGATCTCACCCGAGGAAGAATTCCGGGTTACACGCAAGTGATGCCACCCTTCATCCCAATGAGTTCCCTGGGTCCTTTCCGCGGCAATTGAGATTCGGGGCTCACCATTCACGATGAAGATGGAGTTGGCATGCTCATCCGCCTTGGTGGCGAGGTGAACATAATAAAAATGCGAGCTATCCTGGCCACCAAACAGCAGGCAGACATCCCTGTGGCCATATTCCGCCTGGGTTGAGCGTACCGTGGCATCAAGGATGAAGTCTGCTACCTCGATGTTCCTCACCCAGGCGATGTTTTCAGGGGAACGCACGGAAGGTTTGTAGCTGCTGTCAGAAACCATCGAGAGATAAGGTGTCTGCTTCTCCGTGATCATCTTCCAGGCAGTGGGATCCATAAACTCAAAAGGGGTGGTATCCCCCGAGGAGAAATCAGACTTAAATACAACAGGCCATGATGATGATTTTGTACCCGCCGAAACCGGGCAGACCACTGCAGTGACTAACACTAAAGCAGTTAAAATAATATAGTCTGGCCAGGGAAAGAAAGTTTTCATCATTTCTGCTCCTTTTCGACTGTGGCAAGCCAGTCTGCATGAAGTTTTGACAGCATGTTGGTTTTCTCCGGAAATTCCGTGGCCCGGTTTAGGCTTTCGGTCTGATCCTCTGCAAGGTTCACCAGAAACAAGCGGTCTTCCTCTGGTATGGGTTGCTTCCGGGTGGGATCAATGGGATTACCGATCAGCTTCCAATCGCCTTGGCGGACCGCCCATTGAGGTTCTTTACCTCCGCTGACATACCAGTGCAGGTTTTCGTGGGGTGAGGGCGCGGAGTTCGACTTGATGACCGGGACCAGGCTCAAGCCATCCAGATCAGTTGGCAGCTGGTTGATCCCGCACAGCTCGGCAAGAGTGGGGAACCAGTCGCAGCCATGGGCCACCTGGTGACGGATTTCACCGGCGGGAAGATGTCCTGGCCAGCGGATAATCGCGGGAACCCGGATACCTCCCTCGAAAAGACTGAATTTCGCTCCCCGGAAATTTCCCGCGCTGCCTCCACCAAAATGAGCACGTTCTTCGACTGAATGTCCCTGATCCGATTGGAACACCACGATGGTGTTCTCTCTCAGACCCAAATTATCGACCTTCCTGAGAAGAGTTCCGATTGTCTCATCCAGTGTGGAGACAAAAGCGGCATAAAGGTCTCTGGGGTAGGAAATGCCTTTTTGTTTGTAGTAGGCCAGCCACTTTTCGCTTCCCTGGTAAGGATAATGAGGCGCATTGATTGCGAAATAGAGGAAGAAGGGGTGTTGGCGTTGATTCTCAACAAACTGGGCGGCTTCCTCCAGCATGAGATCCTGGATGAATTGCCCCTGGTGGAAAACCTCCTCTCCATTCCGGTAGAGGTCATGACGGTTGGGGCCGCTCCAATAGAAGAAGTGGGAATAGTTATCGATACACCCGCCCATGTGACCGAAGGAATGGTCGAAGCCCTGGGCATTGGGCATGGTGTCCCGGCTGAAACCGAGATGCCACTTGCCAATATGGGCTGTGGCGTATCCCGCGCTCTTGAAAACCTCCGCCAGAGTGACCTGGTTTCCTTTCAAACAGGGATCCCCGTAGGTGCACGAACAATTACCAGGGACTCCCGCATGGAGAGGGTATTTTCCGGTCAACAACCCGGCACGAGAGGGGGAGCAGACCGGTGAGGGAGCATAAAACTGTGAGAATCGGACACCCTCAGCGGCAAGCGAATCAATGTGAGGTGTCTCAATGTCTTTCGCTCCATAAACACCTGCATCGATGGAACCCTGGTCATCCGTGTAGATGAGAATGACATTGGGGGGACGGACAGGTTGTAGGGCTCCCATAAGGGCTGGAGAGAGCAATGATGCGATCCCCGCCGAAGAGGCTTTCCTCAGGAAGTCTCGACGGGTTGTAGTGTTCTGGAAAGTGATCTTCATGTTTGGAGGATAATCCGCTCACCATGAAACGAGAAGGGATTCTCCTTTCAGTGGTAATTTGCGACTATAGAAGACCTCACCCTCCCTGCCATCCTTCCCCATAAGGAGAGGG
This sequence comes from uncultured bacterium, assembly GCA_964481775.1. Taxonomy (GTDB): domain Bacteria; phylum Hinthialibacterota; class Hinthialibacteria; order OLB16; family OLB16; genus OLB16. The sequence continues at coordinate 27,683 of CAYZUX010000019.1, forward strand.
GGACTGGCGGAACGAGGTTGGAAATCGAAATACCCTAATACCGGTCCCAATCTCGGTTGAGGGTGGGGTTCTCTCTGGCGACCTGGATATCATCCAGGTGCTGATCTCCAGCGAATTTCATTCCATGAAGTCTTTTCGCGGAATTGTCGACGAAGCCCAAGTTTTCAGCCATCTTCTGGTTGTTGAGTGAAACTTCCCAAGTGTGGGTTTGGTAATCGAGCCGGATTCGTACTTGAACCCAACTGCCCTCCTCAAAGGGATACAGCAAAGTCCGCCATTGGCCGCCTCCCTGACCATTTCCATCAAAAACGAGCAGACCTGTGTTTGCGAAACGCAGCACTGCTGTGGCAGGAGAAGAGGGTGGAGAGGTATCCTCCGGGCCAAGTTGTCCCAGACGGACATGGTTTTCCAGCCAGACCGCATCGCAATCCCCGGGATAGATCTGTTTTCCAACGGTAGAGTTGGCTCCGACCCGCAGGCTTTTCTGACCGGAGAAGGCATATTCAGTAGTCACACTGGAAGGACCATTGAGATCGAGCCAATCCTTCTGGGGAAGACCAGCTGTTTCAAAGGTTTCGAAGGATTCCTGTAGTTCCTGCGCCTGGGTGGCCGAGCGGACTGTCTGCAGAACATCGGACACCATCAGGAAAGCTTCACGATTTTCAGCCTCGGATCCGAAAGGCAACTCCTCGAGCAGGTCACGCCAGTCCTGGATCATGGGGGTATCGATTCCAGAGGGGGAAGTGTTGGTCAGCTCCTCCTCAGCATGATCCAACAGGCGTGAGAGAGTGTCTTTCGTACGCAGGTGAAGAGCCGCTTGCCAGGCCAGTTCCTCCGCGCTGACAACCTGGACATGATCAGGTAAACTTTCGTAACAGCATTTCGCGGAAGCGTAACATCTTTCGATCCCCTGGGAGGGATTGAAGTAGGCTCCAGACTGGTTCATGTTCATGCAGTTTTTGAAGAAAGACCAGATGTGAATGATGGTCCAGTCAAAACAGGCTTCGGAATCCGTGGTGCCCGTACGCGGTGCCGCCCCAATCAGTTGGGCAACCGAGGCGGGATCTCCTTCTCCAGGGAAAGTGGAATTGGCCCAGATGGCATGTTTTGCCGAGATGACCGGGATATCATAATTACGGGAATTGTGTGTCCAGTAGGTGTTGCCCTGGCCCGCGGTGTAAGGCGAATACTGGATAGTGAAAAGGCCGGCCATATCATCCAGGGTAGAGGCAATGACTGATTGGGCTTGACGGGCCTTGGAGCTGTCATAATCAGAGAAATTCCCAACCCAGGTGCGTATTTTCATGGCTTTCAATAGGGGATTTATCCTCTGCATGTGGGTGAGAAGATCGGGGAAAAGGTCTGGATAATAGTAACCGCCACCCATGAGAATGAAGGAGTCTTTTTCTGTTGCGAGCTCTTTCAATATCCGGACCGAGGAGGGTCGGGTTTGCAGTAGGTCCGCTCCGGCGCAACTCCAGGTCATGGGAAAAAGTCCGCGGTCGGGATGCCCGAAGTACTCTCCCACTGAACCAAGGGCATCATCGATATAGGTGTTATTGAGCCCATAGAAATCGCCGTCGCTCATGATGAAAGAGGTGTAATGCACTCCCCTTTCCCACTTGAGGGTGATTGGATCAAAGGCAGCTTTCCGGTTGAGACGATAATTTTCAATGGGATCATCAGTTCCTGCCTGGAGCGCCCCATAGACAAGAAGGTTGGCATCATAGGATGTGGCTGTACAGAAACCGCCGTTGATTGTCGCGGCGTGGGTTCCGGAATACTCATCTCCTCCAGCCCATCCCAGTACGGGAAAGGGAGCATTCAATTCGGGGAGTACCGTATTACGGTAGAAGCTGGATGCCTGCAGCGGGTTGTTAGGGTCCATGGGGAAGAGAATGAAACAACCGGTTGCAACCGCATAATCGCGGTTCCAGCAGACCTTCGGATCGCAGGCGACAATGGCATCCCGGTTCACCTGGTTCTTGAAAGTCTGCCAGCATTGTTCCTGCGTGATCCCACGGCAGTCGGCAAGCTGGATCAGCCCATGGGCGAGAGCAGTGGGGATCATGGATTGCTCGATCATGACTGCATCGAGTTGATGTGCATAAACGGTAGCGACATTCGAGGAGGAATCGTAGGGTCCACCATTGGTATAATTCCAAAGTCCACGGTTACCGGTTTCATAGTGGTAGACCACGAATCCCTTGACGATGCCCTTGTCCCGGAAAATGTCAAGTAAAGTCCATGGATCGAGCGTACCCAAGTCCTGCAATCCCTTTTTATTCAGTAAGTCCTGATGGGCGATCTGGGAGGCATAGGGATAGGCTTGCAGGTCAACCTCGATCAGCTGGTTATTGCTGCCTTCAAGACACGCCTTTGCCGCAAGACCCGCGAGGGACAGGACCATGCAGGAGGTATGACCATAAACAGGGGTGATAAGCCCTCCCGCGCTGGTGTAAGAAGCGGGCCAGCTGGATGCTGGAGTGGTGCGGTAAAGACCTGTGACGCCAGGGATTTTAGGATACCAGCCCCCGCCAAGGTCATCAGCCTGTCCGAATACAGGGGACAGGATTGACGAGCTGAAAACGATCAGCAGGAAAAAGGGGAAAAGTTTTTTTATCATGTAATCACCAATAAAAAACCGCCCCCGTTACCTGACACTTGGTAAAGCAACGGGGGCGAAAGGGTGCACTCGATCAGTATGAAAGGCGCTGGGGCGAACAGGATGCTTCGGTCATTATTTACGCGCCTTTTTCCGAAACGTGCTCAATAAAGTGTCCATTCCTGAATTCTGGTGGTTCCCGGTTCAGGTAGCGGATCTTTGTAGAAGCCCATCTGGTCAATCCAGATTTCCCACGGGAAGGGTGATCCATAGCACTGGATCTGGAAATAGCCTGCCTTGGCCCAGTTCACCAATCCATTCATGGGGATATCCACGATGGGGATGTTCTTCACGACCCATTGGCCGACTGGTTCATCGTGAAGGTATTCCACATGCATTGCCCAGTTGATGCCATCAAAAGGATCCGCGAAGAAAGCCCAGGAAATGTAGGGATCGCCGCCGCTGGTGTTAATTGAATTGACACGCAGGTAATAGGAGAAATAAGTCAATCCGGAGACATCGTGGAAGACCAGCGCATTGAAATTCGGGTCGTTCTTGTCGTCGATGTAAGGTTGTCCAGCACCAAAACCGACATTACTCCAATCGACGACATTGACGGAGGTGTGGGTGAAGAGTGTGGCATCACCTGAATCTGGACGGGCAGGTTGATCGGGAGTTCCATGGGCGGGATCAGTTTCCCAAACCGTGTCAAGGCCGCCATAAATGTCATTGACACCATCGATCATCACAACATCATCGACAGGGACGACCACCGGATCGGGAAGCGGGTCCTCATAGAATCCCATGGAATCGATCCAGAGGGCATAGCTTCCCGGTGAGCCATTGGCCTGGATCTGAAAGAAACCGGTATGTGCCCAATCCATCATGCCCGCTGTGGGCACGGAGGCCAGGGGGATGTTGACCACACGCCATTGTCCCACCGTTTCATCATGTAGCATTTCCACGTGCATGGCGAAGTCGGATCCACTCCCATAGGGATCCTTGAAGAACACCCAGGAGATGAAGGGATTTCCCGCACTGGTGTCGATGGATTGGACATAAAGGTAGTAGGAGAAATACCCCAAACCGGAGACATCTTTGAAAACAAGGTTGCCTTCGTTGTTGGCGACATTCGCCCAGTCATTGCCTGCTCCTTGGGTGCGTGTGAAGAGAGTGGCGGTCCCAGTTCCGATATTGACTGGAGGAAGGGCATGTTGGGGATCGACTTCCCAAAGTGTATCGAGGCCACCATAGATGTCGTTGACGCCATCAATTAGGACAACATCCCCGCTTGGCGGGGTGGGTGGATCAGGCAGTGGGTCTTCATAGAATCCCATTGAATCGATCCAGAGGGCATAGCTTCCCGGTGAGCCATTGGCCTGAATCTGGAAGAATCCGGTATTGGCCCAGTCCATTACGCCAGCGGGGGGGACCGAAGCCAATGGAATATTAACCACACGCCATTGTCCCACCGTCTCATCATGGAGATATTCAACATGCATGGCGTAGTTGACTCCATCATAGGGATCCTTGAAAAAGACCCAGGAGATGAAGGGATTACCCGCGCTGGTGTCGATGGACTGAACGTACAGGTAATAGGAGAAATATCCTTTTCCGGAAACATCCTCAAACACCAGGTCACCAGAGCTGTTGGCGACATTGGACCAGTCATTTCCTGCACCCGCGGTACGAGTGAAGAGCGTGGCATTTCCGGTATTGATGTTGACTGGTGGAGCGGCATGTTGGGGATCCACTTCCCATAACGTGTCCAGTCCACCATACAGGTCATTGACGCCATCGATCAGGATGATATCCGCTGTGGGTGGAGTGGGTGGATCGGGCAATGGATTCTTGTAAAAACCCATCTGGTCCACCCAGATGGCATAACTGCCTGGTGAGCCATTGGCTTGAATCTGGAAGAATCCGGTATTGGCCCAATCCATTGTCCCTGCTACAGGAACGGATGCCAGGGGGATATTGATGACACGCCATTGCCCGACCGTCTCATCATGGAGGTATTCAACATGCATGGCATAATTTGCCCCATCAAAGGGATCTCTGAAGAACACCCAGGAAATAAAAGGATTGCCCGCACTGGTGTCGATTGATTGAACATAGAGGTAGTAGGAAAAATAACCCAAACCAGAGACATCCTCAAAAACCAGGTCACCGGAGCTGTCGGCGACATTCGACCAGTCATTTCCTGCCCCCGCGGTGCGTGTGAAGAGGGTGGCGTTCCCGGTATTGATGTTGACCGGAGGTGCGGCATGTTGGGGATCGACAGTCCATTGAGTATCCAGGCCTCCGTAAAGATCATTGACACCATCGATCAGGACCACATCAGCTGCAACCGGAGGAGGATCAGGAAGAGGATTGCTGTAAAATCCCATCTGATCAATCCAGAGGGCATAGCTTCCAGGTGAGCCATTAGCCTGAATCTGGAAGAATCCGGTATTGGCCCAGTCCATAGTTCCCGCCTGTGGTACCTCTCCAAGGGGGATATTAACGACACGCCATTGCCCCACAGTCTCATCATGAAGAAATTCGACATGCATGGCATAATTTGCTCCATCAAAGGGATCCCTGAAAAAAACCCAGGAGATGAAGGGATTGCCAGCACTGGTGTCGATGCTCTGAACGTAGAGATAATACGAGAAGTAGGCCGTTCCGGAAACGTCGTCGAAGACCAGGTCGCCTTCGTTGTTTGCAGTATTTGACCAGTCGTTTCCGGCGCCGGCAGTCCGGGTGAACAGCGTGGCATTTCCAGTTCCGATATCGACAGGCGGGGCAGCATGCTGGGGATCCACGCTCCACTGTGTATCCAGGCCACCATAGAGATCATTGACACCATCAATCAACACCTTGTCCGCCATGGCAGGGACCACAGCCATGATAAAACCAATTACAACAATCAGAGACCTATGCATCACCCTTCTCCTTTCACCACTTGATTTTCCGAGTATTCTCCATCTGCACGTCAACTCTATTAACGGCTTTTCAACACCTGTTCGGTTTGTTCTGGATCATGCTGCATTCTCAAGCGCCACACCAACTCCTCCGGGGTAACAACATGAACAGAAGGATCCAGTCGTTCCACGCACCATGCGACTGGAGCGATCCCACGTTCCCCTTGCAGGGATCCCGCTTTTTCCTGGGGAATGTTTTCCGCCTCTTCATCAGTTCCAGGCGCGTGTTTGAAGAATGACCAGGCGTGAACGACAGTCCAGTGCCCGATAAGTGGCTCCTGATCCTGGACCGTTTTGGCAGACTCATTGATCAGCCGGGCGATCTTGGCGGGAGTCCCAATCCGTGGACCGAAGGTATTCGCATTTCCCCACAGAGCATATTTCGCGGTGACTACGGGAATTTCAACACCATCGCTGCCACGTACCCAGATGATCTTGCCTTCGCCTCCCTCATAGGGCGCGTACTGGATCGCCAGAATACCCCACAATCCCGGCATTTCCCTGGCATAGGTTTCAAAGGCCTGAAGGGCGGCTTGGCTGGAAAGGTCCCGGCAATTGACACACAAGATTTTCGATCCGGCGCGTTGCATATTGGCCCACACCCGGCGGGCATGTTGTGCCAGGAGATCCTTTTCCGTGCGGCGTTTCCCGAAATGGTCGGGATAGTAGTAACCACCCCCGAATTCAATGAAGGCGATATCCTTGGGTTGGGTAGTGGCGGCATAATCCACGGCTGCAGGACAGACCTGGACAAGTTGCGACAGGCAGGAAGTCCAACAGAAGGGGAACTTGCCATGACTGGGGTTTTTCCAGTAACTGGTTTCCTCCGGCTGGAAGAATCCACCCATAAGCCATTGGACATTATCTCCATCGCTCATGACAAATGCCGCTGCAATGCGTTTGTCGGACCAGTCGATCTGGGCGGGATCAAGATTGTGGATCTTCCGGATCTCCGCCTGGCCGCTTCCCGCGGAGAGAAGCGGAAGATTCACACACCAGTTGGTCGCTGTCTGGTAGTGTCCATATTCAGAGGGGATGACTGTCTGGGAAAACTCATCACCACAATTCCATCCAAGAATGGGTGAAAGAGGTTCCAGCCAGGCCATGGCTTCCTGGACAAGCTCTCCCAGGGTATAGAGAACAAAGGCTTTGTGCGCGATAGCCATCGCGCGGCAATGGGGAACTTTGGGATCCTGTGTACAGAGCATGTTGCGGTTGAACTGGTCACGCCATTTTTTGAAACACTCTTCCTGGCTGACATTCCGGGCATCAAAGAGAAGCGGCAGACCGGCCTGTTTCGCCTGGTCTTCCTGCCCTTCCTCGATCAGGATGCCCTTGAGAATACCGCACAGGCTGCTGGCGGTGTTCACGGAGTTGTTGATTTCCCTGCGCTCCTCATAAAGGTTCCCCTCGGAATAATCAAAGGAATAGAGGATATATCCTTTGATAATGCCTTTGGCCTTGTAGCGTTCAACGAGTTGCCAGGGGGTGAAAGATCCCCGATCTTCGAGGTGGAGTCTTTCCACCGTCCGTTGAAGCCATTCCGTGTAATCTTTGCCGGGACCTCCGACCTCGATCCATGGGATCTCATCGAGGTTCCCTTCATTGACTGCCTGGGCTGCCAGTCCAACCAGCGATTGTGCCAGCATGTGAGAGGCGCTGAGGTGACCAGCGGTGGACTTACCCGAGGGGCTTGTAACACGCTCGAAATCTGAATGGGGTCCTATCTTAAGGAAAGCCTTGGGAGGTGTCTGGTGCGGCCACCAGCGACCATCATCTCCCGCAATGGCCGGGGGAATGCAGATTGTAAAGATCATACCAAGTAGAAAAAATAACTGCATTATGAAAAATCCTCCAAGCGGCGTTGTCGTAGATCATGGAGAAGCAAAATCATTCTCTTTATTCACAAGTCCGGGAAACCCTCCACATGAATGACACAAGGCGAATAAATTCGCCACTCCACCCTTTTTCCTAATCAACCTCCATGAGGCGGCGGTGATGGATATCACGGTGTTTATCTGAATGGACCATACTTGGTCAGATTTCCTGCACTGGTGATTCCATTCGTGGGGCTGTATTCCACCCAGTTTCCGGAGGGATAACCTGGCAGGATTTTCCAATCTTCATGGAAGAGATGGTCGGGGCCACAGGATGCAAAGCACCACAGGCTTGGCTGGTTCCAATAAAGGCCCTTGGATTTCTTGGAATAATCAGTGTGGGCATAAAAATATCCCTGGTTCAACATGCCCACGTAGGGGAAGGGTTCATCGTAATCGACGTTCTTCAGATAGGCGGTGGGAGTGGTAATTTGTGGAAGGCATGTTCTGGTGTAGTGCATGCCAAGGCCATAGAAACGGCTCTTCCCGCTCCACTCCGGATGGGCATAAAGGTCATACCAATTCTGCGGGTAATCTTTGTAGTCGAGCGCATATTCTTCCATGGCGACTCCCAGGGTCCTGAACTCACCCTGCACGCGAGCTACTTTTGCGCGTAACTGAGCCGCGAGGAAATTGGGCAGAGCGATGGAAATCAGGATGAGAATGATTGCGATGACGATTAAGAGCTCGATCAGTGTAAAACCCTTATTAGAAAAACGGGATCTCATTATACTTCCTCCTGCGTATCACATCATGCGTGTTATCAACCACGCGTACCGCTGAAATCAAAGACTTAACAGCTGGATGGTACAGGCCTGCCAGCCATTTCCTCTGCCGTGAATCGCACGTTCTCTCTGGCGGTGGAGACAATGGAAGTTCTCTGCCGCCATCCGCAGGATTCACGGACCACCAGGTTCACCGGACAGACAAACTGGATTCGATCCTCGAAATGACCACTCATTCTGTATTGTAACGCCTTCATCGCGGTTGTGCCGATTTTTTCGATCTGTTGCTTCACCGTGGTCAAAGGGACTGCCAGAAAGCGTGAGGTCGGCAGGTCATCATATCCCACGAGTGCCAGCTCATCCGGGATGGAAATACCAAGCACCTCAAGTGCATGGACTACCATGTACGCCATCAGGTCGTTTACGGCGAAAATCGCCGAGGGACGCTGGTCTCCGAGCGAGAGCCAGTCTCTGAGGGTTTCTTCCACTCCCTCGGGATCACGCACCTTGCGGACAAGGTAATCTGAAATGGGAATTCCATATTCGAGAAGCGCACTGCGATATCCCTGGAGGCGGTTGAAACTGCTTGAATTGAAGGCATCCTGAAGGAAAGCCACATTCTGATGACCGTTCTTGAGCAGATGTTCCGTGATCAGGAATCCACCCCGGTAGTCATCTGAAACGACGTAAGAGTAACAATCGGGACGATGAAAGGGATATTTTTGAACCAGGACCACCGGGATGCGTTGCTCTTCCAGCGCATCGATCAATTCCGTGTTGCGTTCATACTCTTCATCACTCTGATGAGGATCCATGATGACCCCGCTGAAGCCGCTGGAGAGAATTCTCTCGGTGATTTCCAGATGCTTATCGAAGCGCCCTTCTCCATTGAAAAAACTGACCTGGTAACCGAGCTGGTGGGACTCTTCCTCGATCGCACGAAGGACAATCGGGAGGCAACCATGGTCATAGACCCCATCAACCACCAGCGCCACCTTTTCTCCGCTGGAGCGTGATTGAGCCTCGGAAATAAAGCTACCCTTGCCCTGAAGACGGACGATCCTTCCACGATTCGCGAGTTCATCGAGGGCACGGCGGGCAGTAATCCGGCTGACCCGGTAATGGATACAGATCTCACGTTCGCTGGGGACAGGCTGCTGGGGAGAGAACTCCTGTGAGTTGATTCGACGTTCAAGGTCTCGCAGGATCTTGAGGTAAGCGGGTGCAGGTTTGGGGCGTAAGTCACTGCTCATGAGTCAATCCTTACATGCCGCCTTGTCTGGCCGTGGGGAATGGACGAACAATCCTCCATTTCCGGATTCCGGCATGATAGTGGATATACTCTCTTATGGTGGCTATGTCAACCTCTTTTTTTAACACCTAGGATTTTTAGTCTGGTTAAGCGGTCCGCTCAATCAGTTTGCTGAAACGAGGGAAATGATTTCTTCATTTTGCCGAAATTCGTGCTTGACTCTTTTTTCATAATTGATTACCGTTTTTCTGTTCATGGCGAAATGATCGTTACTCATGAAAGTTTGGTTCAGTTCTTATGGCGAAAAATGGGGGAAAAAGTGTCTGAGTTTCATCATCTGGGATAGTTCCGCTCGTATTCCTTAGTTCTGTGATGGTGCCTGAAAGGTACTCCAAGGGGAGGGACAATGTGGAAAATCCAGGTTGAGTCGCTTGATGTTTTACTAAAAGTGCTGAAACAGCATGAGTACCGCGTTGTAGGGCCCTCAGTCAGAGATGGTGCGATTGTTCTGGGGGATCTTTCCTCGGCTGCGGACCTCCCCAGGGGGGTGGTGGATGAACAGGAGGCGGGAACCTACCGCTTGAAACCTTCGGGGAATGGAAACCTGTTCGATTATGTGGTCGGCCCACAATCCTGGAAGAAGTTCCTTCATGAACCAGTGTTGAAATTGTGGACTGCTCGCCGTGATAAACGCGGTCTTCATTTGCAACCCCTCCGGAAAGATGCTTCCAAACTGGCCTTTTTCGGTGTCCGATCATGTGAGCTGGCTGCCATCGAAATTCTTGACAAAGTCCTTTTGCAGGGCCAGTACGCGGATGATGCCTACCGTTCCAACCGTGAGGGTCTCTTCACCATCGCTGTGAACTGCACTCACCCGGCGGCGACCTGTTTCTGTGAATCCATGGGAACAGGTCCTCATCCTGACAAGGGGTTCGACCTTGCGCTCACTGAGATGAATCAATCCGGCGACCACTTCTTTCTGGTGGAGGTGGGAACTCAGCGAGGCGAGGAGATCCTGTCATTGATTCCAAGAGAACCGGCAGGAGAGGCTGAAAACAAGGCGTTGGAATTTCTCGAGGAGCAGGCTCATAAGGCCTTTGTCCGGAGCCTTCCGCGAGAGGGGATCCGGGAGGTCCTCCTGCGAAATTTTGATAGTCCCTATTGGGAACAGGTCTCACGCCGTTGCCTGGCCTGTGCAAACTGTACCATGGTCTGCCCCACCTGTTTTTGCACCACGGTTGAGGATTCCACCGATCTCCATGGTGAAAATGCGGAACGGATACGCCGCTCCGATTCCTGCTTCACGAGAGATTTTTCTTATATCCATGGCGGCAGTGTCCGGACCTCCCTCCTTTCCCGTTATCGCCAGTGGATGACCCATAAACTAGCGGGTTGGGTGGATCAGTTTGGGACATCGGGGTGTGTTGGTTGTGGAAGGTGCATCACCTGGTGCCCAGTGGGGATAGATATCACGCAGGAAGCTGCGGCAATTCAGGCTTCCGATATCGCGCTTGAGCGTATTTGAGGAGGAAAACAAGATGGTCACGTCCATGAAAGAAATGTTGAGCGAGCATCCTTTCCTTAAAGACCTCCCGGATGCGTATCTTGAACTTCTTGCCGAGTGTGCCTCAAACGTCACATTTGACATGGGCCGACAGATTTTCCGGGAGGGAGAGGAGGCGGATGCATTCTACCTGATCCGGCATGGAAGGGTGGCGGTAGAGACCTATTCGCCGGGTCAGGGGAACTTGTGTATTCAGACCGTGGGTGAAGGTGAAGTCCTGGGCTGGTCCTGGCTTGTTCCCCCTTATAACTGGAATTTTGATGCAAGAGCCACCGAGCTGACACGTGCTTTCGCGATTGATGGGGAGTGCCTGCGGAAACATTGCGAAGGAGATAAAGCTTTCGGCTACGAGATGTACAAACGATTTGTGCAGGTTATTGTGCAACGTGTCCAGGCAACCCGGATGCAGCTCATGGATCTCTATGGAGAAAGCCATTGAGGAGATAAGGGTCATGACCGCGACAAATGATGCAATGGTACCCAGCCTCTACCGTATTCAGCGGATGCAACAGGAGACCTCCGATACATTTACGGTTCACCTTTCCTCTTCGGAGGGGAAAAAAACCACACCATTCGCGCCGGGTCAGTTCAACATGCTGTATGTCTATGGGGTGGGCGAAGTACCCATCTCGATTTGTGGGAACCCGGCCACACCGGAGACACTGGTTCATACCACCCGGGCGGTCGGGGCTGTGACAGGGGCCATGAAGAAAATGAAGGTGGGTGAACAGATCGGAATACGTGGTCCCTATGGAACGCATTGGCCGGTAGAGGAAGCTGCTGGCAGCGATATTGTTATTGTGGCGGGAGGGATTGGTTTGGCACCTCTCCGTCCGGCGCTCTATCACCTGGTTAATAACCGTGACCGGTATGGCCGTGTAGTTTTGCTGTATGGCACACGCAGCCCTGAGGATATCCTTTTCAAAAATGATCTCAAGAAATGGCGTGCCCAGTTCGACCTTGAGATTTATGTCACGGTGGATCGTGCGACAGGCAATTGGCGAGGCAATGTCGGGGTCGTAACCGCCTTGATCCCCAAGGCTCCTTTTGATCCGCATCAGACCGTTGTTCTGGTATGTGGTCCCGAGGTCATGATGCGATACACCCTCCAAGAGGTGGAAAAACGCGGTGTCAACCGTGATCACATCTATCTTTCGATGGAACGGAACATGAAATGCGCCGTGGGCGTGTGTGGTCACTGCCAGATGGGTTCCTTCTTTGTATGTAAGGATGGACCGGTTTTCAGGTATGACCGCTTGAATGGGCATCTTGAGAAGAGGGAGCTTTGAAATGCCAAAGGGCCCCAAACCAAAACTTGCTGTGTGGAAGTTTGCTTCCTGTGATGGCTGTCAACTGAGTCTCCTGGATTGTGAGGATGCATTACTGGATGTGGTTGGAGTCATCGACCTGGCTTATTTTCCTGAAGCCACGCGTGCGGAAACGAAAGGTCCTTATGATCTTTCGCTGGTGGAGGGATCGATCACCACATCCCATGATGCCGAAAAGATTCACAAGATCCGGCGTGTTTCCAAAACACTGGTAACCATCGGTGCCTGTGCCACTGCCGGAGGCATCCAGGCCTTGAGGAATTTCGCGAATGTCCGTGATTTCATCCCGATGGTGTATGCCAATCCCGGTTATATCGAGACACTGACCAAGTCGACCCCGATTTCAGAACATGTCTTCGTTGATTTCGAGTTGCGTGGATGTCCCATCAACAAATTGCAGCTGGTCGAGGTGCTGTGCGCCTTTCTCAATGGGCGCAAACCGAACATCTCCCCTCACAGCACATGTATCGAATGCAAGCTGCGGGGAAATGTATGTGTCATGGTGGCGCATGGCAGTCCCTGCCTGGGAGGGGTGACGCACGCCGGATGCGGTGCCATCTGCCCCACTTACAACCGGGGCTGCTATGGTTGTTTCGGCCCCAAGGAGACCAGCAATACACGTGCTCTCGCGTCCTGGTTCAGCCGTGATGGGCTCAAGGAGCCAGAGATCATGCGGGCATTCCGGGGTTTCAATGCCTACGCGGAGGACTTCCGGAGGGAGAGTGAGGCCCATGACCACTAAGACGATCAAGGTTGATTACCTCGCACGTGTCGAGGGAGAGGGAGCCTTCCAGATCAAGGTTCGTGACCAGAAGGTCATCGACTCCAAGCTCATAATTTTCGAGCCACCGCGTTTTTTTGAGGCCTTCCTGAGGGGAAGGGACTTCCGCGAGGCCTGCGATATCACTGCCCGCATCTGTGGAATCTGCCCGATTGCCTATCAGAGTAGCGCCATTTCCGCCATGGAGAGTATCTGTGGTGTGACAGCCGGTCCGGAGATCCGCGAGTTAAGGCGTCTGATTTATTGCGGTGAATGGATTGAAAGCCATGCCCTGCATGTCTTCATGCTGCACCTGCCAGATTTTCTTGGTTACCAGGATGCGATCCAGATGGCCAAGGATCACCCCGAGGAAGTCAAGCTGGCATTGCGTCTCAAGAAAATCGGGAATGAAATTGTGACTCTCCTGGGGGGACGCGAGATTCATCCGATCAACATGGCGGTGGGTGGTTTCTATAAAGCTCCAACCCGGGCGGAGCTGGCCGGGCTGATTGAAAATCTGCAATGGGCACAGGATGCCTGCCACCAGATGATCAGGCTGGTTGCGGGAGTCAAGTTTCCGGATTTTGAGCGTGATTATGAGTTCGTGGCCATGCGGCATCCAGAGGAATATCCCTTTAATGAGGGAAGACTGGTTTCCAACAAGGGCCTGGATATCCCCATTACGGAGTTCTTCAATCATTTCGAGGAAATTCATGTGCAGCATTCAACCGCGCTGCAATCGGTGATCAAGGGACGGGGAGCTTATCAGGTCGGACCACTGGCACGTTACAACCTGAATTTCGACCGCCTCGACCAGGATTCCCAGGAAGCAGCACTGGCCGCGGGCCTGACAGAGTGCTGCCGGAATCCTTTCAAGAGTATCGTTGTCAGATCGGTGGAAACGCTCTATGCGGTCAATGAGGCGATCCGGATCATCCAGAACTACACACCTCCACCAGTGTCGAAGCTGGAAGTACAACCACAGGCGGGAGTTGGTTTTGGGTGCAGCGAGGCGCCGCGTGGAATCTGTCTCCATCGTTACCGCATCAAGGAGGATGGGACTATTCTGGAAGCACGGATTGTTCCGCCCACGGCACAGAATCAGAAATCGATGGAGGAGGACCTTGTTGGTTTTGTCCCCTCCAGGTTGAATTTGCCCAAGGAGAAGCTGGTCTGGCAATGCGAGCAGGTGATCCGCAATTATGATCCCTGCATCTCCTGTTCGGTTCACTTCCTCAAACTCGATATTGACTACGTTTGATTTGCAATGGCAGACAAGGACCGGGACATTCTGATCATAGGCATCGGGAATGAGTGGCGTAGCGATGACGGGATTGGAATTGAGGTCGGACGGCGAATCAAGGATCGCGCCCTGCTAGGCGTTCAGGTGGTCTTTGAGAATCGTGACGGCATTTCCCTTGATGAGGTCTGGCGAGGGTGGAAGTATGTCATTGTCGTGGATGCGATGTGTTCAGGTGTGCCAGCCGGAACGATTCGACGCATTGATGCCAACCACACCCCTCTCAAGCCGGGTGCTTTTCCTCAATCGGTGCATGCTTTCGGGCTGGCTGAGGCGGTGGAACTTTCACGTGTCATGGGAGATCTACCCGCGTGCCTGGTGGTTTATGGAATCGAGGGGAAACGGTTCGGTCATGGTCCCACTCTCACACCCGAGGTGCGTGAGGCTGGAAAACAAGTGATTGACAGCATTCTCGAAGAGATTGAAAAGCATTTCACCACCCTGGATACAGGTGATGCATGAACTGGCCCAGATCCCGCCTCTGCTCAAGAGAATCCAGGCCGTCAGGTTATCCGAGCCGGCTGGAAAGATTCTGAGTGCCAACCTCTCGATCCATCCTTTTTTTCCCATGAGTACGGATGTTCTGAAGATCCATCTCATCGAAGCGGTTCAAGGCACCGAACTGGAGGGGATTGAGTGGATTATTGAGGAATCCGCCGGACCGGATGGGCCCGGTCCGGCGGAGATACTGCTGGAATCAGTGGAACTCACTCAGTAAAGGATAATTTCGGCTCCCCGGAATGTTAGGCGGCCGGGGGATAAACCTCGATTCCATTGAACTGACAAAACTGCTTGAGTTCTTTTGTGTAGTCACCATACACCATGCACATGTGGCCCCCTTCTTTAAGGTCGGAGACATCTTTGAGTTCGTTGATGGTCGTTTCGGCGTTGGTCCTGCAACCGCCGGCTGGAGGGATGGGAGGACACCGCTGGATCTTTCCTGAATACAGGAGGAGTTGAGGAGTTTCCCCCGCTAGATACTCTGTGATGGTGACTTCCTGCCCTTCGGTGAAGAGAACGCGTGGAACACATCCCCAACCCGCTTCCGCATGGTTCCGGAGAGCAACCGGTTCCGGTGCCTGATCGACTCCCCGCATTTTGGATGCGCTAGTGCAATGGGCACAGAAGTAAAGGTTGTTCACCGTATCAATGCTCGGGTTGTGTTGAAAACCAGGTTTCCCAAAGAGGGATTGGAGCAACATCAGAGTCAGTGTGGCATCGAGATCGGATTGGCAACCAGCCACAATCCCCTCATCGCGAAGGCTCATGAAACCCATACAGGGAGGAACATGCTTGTGAGGTTTCATCAGCCCTGGCAGGCAGTTCATCATGAGAGCGTCGGCATGCTCACTCTCGATAACCTTCTTCAGGGCGAAATAGCACCGGGCGGCATCGGTGACATCCTTTTCATCTGGCTCCACCACCTCCACGGCGTGTGAGAGGTATTCCCGTGCGAGAGCCTTGACCTCTTCGGTTTCTCCCGTTTGGTTGAAAGCCTCGTAGAAAACCTGGTGGGGGATGGTGAGGACCTTGGTTCCGAAAGGGGGGACCATCTTTTCCTTTCTCTCTTCCCCATCGATATTCACAATCACGCTCTGGGCCATCTGGACCGAGGTGTTGATCATGGTGAGTGGGAAATCGAGATCCCTGGTGGGGTTTTCCGAGCTGATGATGTGGACACCCTTGCGATCCGCGAGTTGATGGACACTTCCGATCAACAGGGCTCCCAGGGGGGCCAGGACAATCGTGGGAAGACCTGTTTGGTCGAGGATCTCAAGGCCGTGGCTCTGCCAGAGGGTCTTCTTGAAAACTGTCAGCAGGACTCCATCCGGTTTGTCTTCCTGAATCATTTTTACAAACCGCTGGATGTGATCGGGTGTGTAGAGGGGTTCCGCGGCACATTCGATAGACAATCCCATCCGGGTTTCAAGGTTTTTGAAAGCCTGGGTGTATTCCCGGTGACGTTCCTCGGCTCCAAAAGTGGACCCGGGCCAGCTGAAATAGCCCTCTTCCTCGAGTTGACTGGTTGGTGGATAGAGAAATGCGGCGCGTAACCTGGTCTTTCGTTTCACGGTCTTCTGAATTGGTTCGGCCGCCAAGGCGGCTCCCCCCCAGAAAGGTTTGGGGAGCAGGGTGGCCAGTGTGGCGCCGGCTCCCACCGTCTGGAGGAACTCCCTCCGGTTCACACATCCCTCGTGGTGACTCTTTCCTGAACACATGAAAGTACCCTCCAATATCGTTTTCCATGTAAGACTATCCTGCCAACTCCAACATCAACCCTCGGCGATCACCTCGAATCCCATGAGGGTCCCCAGATCGTTCATGCTTTGCTTGTGATCCCCGTAGAAAACCACCCGGTGCAGGAGGGTCATCACGCCATCCAGGGTTTGTCCACCCCCCCAGTTATTGAAGAACTTTTCGGAGTCATCAACCTCAGTGACAAACTGGGTCCGGCAACCCAATGGGTTGTGGGTCACATCGATGATTTTCCCGGTGGAGAGCAGCATTTTGTCGAGATGCACCAGCTTGGCGCAGGTGACTGGCTGGCCGATCCGGTTTTCCACATCCAGGGCTACACCCTGCCCGCTGTCGGTCTGGGTCCGGATGGTGAAGGGCAGCCTTTCACTGTTGGGGCCATCCATGCGGGTTGCGGAAGTGCAGTGGAAGTGGATCAGTGAATTCCGAGCCGTGTCGAAAACCGGGTCCGTGATAAAGCCGGGGATACCGAAGGCATACTGGAAAATGAGCATGGTGAGGGTGGAGTCCATATCACCTTCGCAGGCTCCCACATAACCAAGATCATTGAGCTTGCTGAAAGCCAGGCAACCTTTGGCCGGACCTCCCATGCAGTTCGAGCTGGTCACAGCCTGGGCCTGCTCACGCTGCATCATGGCTCTCAGGGCCAGGTAATAACGCGCTGAGTTGATCACCTCATCGCGTGTCGGTTCCAGAATCCCCTTGGCCTGGCTGAGCCAATACTTTTCGGCCTCGGCCTCAGCTTCTTTGATATCCACTGCCTGGTGGGCCTCGATGGTCTGCTCCACGGTGACTGGGATCATCTCTGCTCCATAGCGCTGCTTCACTGCCTCCGCATCACAAGCGGCGGGGGTCCCCAAGGGTCCCCGGACCACCAGGATGCGTGTTTTC
>CAYZUX010000020.1:0-43247 GCA_964481775.1 uncultured bacterium
GAAACTATCCCAGTGCCAAACTCTGAAATTGATGGCTTTTTCAACGCGCTGTTAGCGCTCGCTGGTTGGAGGTCGTGCATGCGGGGTGGGTGTTCGGGATCGGGGTGGTCTTGGAAGCCCTGTTCGAAGGTTTGGGCCAGAAGCTCGGGGAGTGGGCCTCCTACGGGAATTGTTCCCAGACAGCATGAGACCAGGTTTTCGATGTGCTCGTTAAGAGGAATATTCGGGATCCGTTCCAAGGGGTTGAAACGTAGGGGGGAAAGGTTCTCTTTTCCAGGTGTGTAGATTTCAAGTTTTTCAGCGAGCCGCCGGGCTTCCAGGTTGGGGGAGGACTTCAGTGTTTTGAGGAGACCGTATTCGCTCTTGCCGAATTCGAATGCAATAAAAGGAATACCCGTTTCTGGATCTCGAGTGTCATTCATGTTTTCCTGCAATCCGTGCTTCTTCATTGTCGTTGATCCTCTGGAGGAGGAACCAGGTTGAAGAGTTGAATGGCTGTGTTAAAAACGAGGTTGGTTTTTCCCATTCCTGGGACGCCGATGATAGCCGTATGTTTGCAGAGATTTTTGAGGGGAATGCCTCGGGGTATGCCGGACCTTGAACCTAGGGAGTCGTCCTCACACGGAGGGAGGTCATAGCCTATAACGATCATGTCACCAAGGTCATGGGATTTGGGATCGGTACTCTTTCGAATACAATACGGTGAGTGGGCCGATGCAACCGGTAATCGAAAAATGCCCAAGAGTTCGTCAACGCAGGCAAGGTGGGATAGACGGTCGAAGCCTTTATAAGAGTGTCCTGCTTCCGGAAACCGTTGGTGGATGGGGATAATCCCACCCTCTTCCATTTCCGAGGGATTACCTACTCTGTTGTTTTTTCCTCTTGGCAAGGACTGGAGCCGGTACGATCCTTCCAAGAATGCTGACTCGGCTACAACCGACCCGATTAAATGGGCTACCTGTTCGGTCTCGGAGTGCACTGCAATCAAGAAACGGACATGGGGTTTGTAGAGGGTTTCATGGAAGCGTTGTTGGTCGCGGAGTATTCTGTCGGCCAGTGGATCCTTCTCTGCCATGGGAGCTAGAACGCTCCCGGATGTGGTACGTCCTTCCGGAATGTTTCCGAGGAAATCGATCTGGTAAATGTCGTCACTCTCTTCATCGTACCGGTGCCGATTGATCGCCACCAAGCGAGAGAGGTATTGTCCGTGAGCGAACTGCTCTCGCGAGATATCGACTGGCTGAACTATTATATCGATTACAACGTTTTCGTTGATTCTGTCGAAGACGTTGTCCAACCAGAGAAAATCGTTCCTCTCGTTGGATTGGAATGGCCTGATCGAGTAGTACCTGCGGGGGATTCTTTCGTTGAGATCCATGCCGATGGAGGGTTCGATAAGTGATTCTGAACGAACGATTTCACACGTCGCGTTCAGCACGTCCGTCGGAACATAATCTTCGTCAACCTTACGGAACTTGTAGAGCCGGTTAAGGATTGTCCGCTCCATCAGAAGGGGAGGAATCCTTTCGGTATTGCTGTCGAAAGTGTCCAGGATACAGTAGAGGCGCAGTCTGGATTGCCGATTGCTGTCCTCCCATTGGGGCGAGTAGACATAGCGATGGGTTACAACGATTGTGTCCGGAGGCATGTTGGTAATTGTGCGGAGGACATGCTCGAAGCCCTTCCAGGCTGCGCCACGCACGTCACCTCCGGCAGCTGATCGGTCCCGTGTGTGAGAGGCATCAGGCACCTGAGTGACCTCGTAGACGACAGTCTTGAGCGGTGTAGTCATGTCATTTAGTCCGGAAGGCATCGAGGTCCTCGGCTGAAATCTCAATGCCTAGTTTTTGTGCTTCCAGGCCTACGAAGTCGCCACAGACGGGACACGCGGGATTGCGTTCGGCGGTGATTCCGTACCAGCGCATGATATGGAGTCCATCAATCTCGTTCCCAAGCGGTGTGAACTTTGCCGACTGGCCTTCAACCTCCCGCCGATTCCACCAGATGTACCACGGCATAGAAAGGTCTTCGTCGAGTGACCGTAGTGTTGTTTCTTTTTCTCTAAGTAATTGTTGGTGTGCGAGTTTGGCTGCCATCTGACTGATTGGTGCGATATCAATGGAAAGCCCTGGTTCGACGGGTACGGGCTTGTCGGAGTAGGCGATTCTGTCGGCTTGTTCCTGGTTTGAGATCTCTTCGTCGGCTGCCCTTTCGGGCATCATTTCAAGGAAGCATTCATAGCAAAGTGTTTCTCCGGGTCGGATGACAAGAACCTGTCCGCCGTAGGCCCGTCTGTAGGCCCCGGGGATGATGACAGTCTTTTTTTCTTGGACGCAGATCATATTGATCATTCTTCTGCAGGAGATGTCATCAGCGCCACAGATCACTAGGTCTGATTCTCGGACAATCTCTCTGATGGTATTGGTATTGTCCCAGGATCCTCTCATTTCAAATGTGTGCACATCGGCTGTTGGGTTCTTTTCTCGAATTTGTTGCGAGACATACTTTGTTTTGTATCGTCCGATATCAGATAGCCCGGCTAAATGCCTGCAGACATTTCCCACTTCGAATTGATCGTGATCGACTAAGGTAAAGGATGAAACAGAGGTTTTTGCGAGTTCAATAGTTATTGGAGCTCCCACTGAACCGAGTCCGATTATCATTACTTTTTTGTCGATGAGAATGTCTGTTTCTATAACACCTTTGGTTCTGGAGAATAGTTGGTTCCAGATGGGGATCTTTTTAACGGGCACTGCCTGCCATTGTCCACTTCGCATCAAGTAACCCTCTAAAATGATATTTTCCAGTGATTCGGCCTTGGTTGGGTGTTTCATTTCAGGTGGGATCCGAATGATCAGCTTTACTTGGTCATAGGATTTTCCCGAGTTGTAAATGTCGATTTGATTGTTTCCTTCAAGAACAGTTGCTGTACCAGGTAATGCTGCATGATTGTCTTCCAGAGAGAGGAGGTTATATATATCTTCCTCTACCCAGGCGGTAAAATTGACCGGGTGTTCTCCGGGTTTTTGACATAATGAGCAGAGAGCAGCATCGGATATATTGATCATATTGCATCTCCTTTTAGGTTGATGAGACCTCACGGTCCTCTGGTGTGATATCCATGACGTTATCCGGATCGTCAAATATAGATTTTGTGTGAATTGTCTTTTTTTTTCTATCCCAGACCAAGGTTCTGGATTCTCCGGTGTCTACATGGTCCTGTATCCTGTGGATCGTGTCCTGTTCGTAATTCATGAAATTTAGCTCCTTTCCTAGAATAAGTTTCCTTCAAACACCTGGGCGATGGTTTTTCCGGTGCGGAGATGTATGTCATATGCTTCACACCACAGGAATCCTTTGATTAAGACACCAACGATTGTATTTGATGAGGTCCAGTAACCTGTGTGACAAATCTGGACGCAACCATTGGGCCCGTTAAGACCTGTATGGAATGTGTGCGACATTTCTTCTGCGTTGATTGTATATGAATGGCCGAATCCCCACAGGGTGATTGGAGAAGTCAGATATAAGTTGGGCTTCTCATAGGGATATTGGTCTGGAAGATAAAGCGTCAGCTGTAATTGCAGGCTCAGATGTCGAGTCCGGTGCCACCCTTGAATATATGTGTCACTCATGAGGTTGTAGCACTGGAAGTGAGGCATTTCTCTTTCCATTATTTTGTTCTCAAAAACAAGGCGGCGTAGTCGTTTATCGCTCGTCATTGTCAGGCCTTCCTTTCAAAAGGAATGTAGGATTCCTTGCGTGAATCCTGTGGGACTGATTCTTTGATCATGGTGTGTTGGGACCCACCTTCTGGAGCGAGTGCTTCCTTGCCGTGATTGGTTTCAGTGGTCCAGCCAAAGTGGCAATATTGTGTGACTGCATGATCATATATCCTGCAAAGCGTTAATATCTCCCTTTGCTCAAAGTCTCTTGTGACATCCAAATAATTTCCCTTTGCAGGGTTGAGAAGGAGGATGTTACTGGGAGTGATCATTTGGGTATCGTTGAATTTAATCATGATTTGCAATCCCTTAGGTAAAGGCAAGGTCACTGTAACAATCTCTTTCCCTAATCGAATCTTGAGCCCTTCCTTTACGTGTTCAGGAAGCGGTTGAATCAGATTCTCAAGGGTCATGATTATAGATTGGGGAATGGGATTACTTTCCGACCGTTCGTAACGGTCAAAGATGACCCGTTCAAGAGGGAACTCCATTGCGGGTCCGGTTGCGGCCCAAGTCATGGATTCCTGCATTGGGAATAGTAGGGACTGACGGATGGGACTCATTCCAGGGAGGACTTCGATCGGAATTCGTTTTGGACGGCCTTGGGAGGCATTGAGATAGAGGAACGCATTGATCCGGACGATCAGGTCTCTAGGGCGTTTGAAATAGCGACCGATCTTTGAAGGTCCTGATTGGCCGTTTTCGGTTTGGGGTTCATGTTCTTCTTGCCTGAGAAGACGATCTGCCCACGATTGCTTCTGGGTGGTTTGGGGTGACATCGGGGCTTGGATTTGGCTAAAGGTGATGATGATTTCCGCCATCGTATCGAGAGTGTTTTTGGTTGCAATCGAGGTAACATGGTTCCTGTCTCCTCCGCTGGGCTCGTTCAAGGACATGTAATGGTGACTATGCCAGTCACCAAGGTACTGACTCGCATACCTTTCCCTCAGTATTCTCCTGATCCTGTCACTTTCCTCTGTATCCGGTTGAAAGTGGGCCGTGGAGTGGGTTGCCCTCGGTCCGGGGAGCGAGGCATATTCCAATCTGGGTCTGCCTCCATGGGTAAAGGAACCGAATAGTTCACCGCCGGTTTCAAGATCTGGATACTGAACTGCATTTGCAGCAATGACCGCCATTTCAGACTCGTAAGTGATGATGTAAGGTTGGCGGGTTGGTTTCTCATCGTTTGGCATCTCTAGAGGCTTCCTTTCTAACGCCACAACCTGCTGGCAATAGTGTGACTGAGATGACTACCTTTTTGTGACCTTGTTTGAAAATATTTTTGCCAAAGCACTTTTTGGGAGATGTGGCTTGCGGGTTTTGGACGGTTTTCCTTTTTCTTTCCGCTTGTTTTCTGGGGGCCCCTATGGAATAGGATTTGTGATTTTTGAATTGGTCGACTCATTCACCCCCCGTTAGGTCTCCCTATCACTGCAGTACCTTATATCCAAGTTCTTTTCCGCTTGACTCGCTTTGGACTTGACGTCAGCGATCCCTGCAGCCCTAAACAGCTGATCACGAAAACGCGTTTCTGAACACTTTAATCGGAGACCTAGCTTCTCTGTTCCAGGACTGACCTGAAAATGCGGCACTCTCCTCCGTCACGCACCCCTTCTGTTCGCCTGTCGCCGTTTTGGATTGGACTTCTTGGCGCGCCGGTTGATGTAGATCCACTCCGGCTGACGATCAGTTCTTTCGTTCATCATCATTTCAAAAACCTCCCTTTCTTGGATCACTTTTTCCGGTATGCCGAGGTGTTCCTGTATTGCCTTGGAATACCTTGCATGATCTAGGTCAAGAAGCGCTTCGGCCACTTCGACCTGACTTAAAATGCTTAGTTCTCCACTCCTGATATGGGTAAGAAGGAAGTCTCCTATTACATTGGCCTCTTTCGTTCCCTCTTTGAAAAAAAATCTTAAGACCCATGCAATGTTGCGGATGCACTTGGTCAGGTTCGGATAGCCAAAGGACTGATACAACTGGTCAAGGACTTTGTCTTCTCCCTGGCAACACTTGGCAACCTCTTGGAGTAGAGAGAGGTCGATATGAATGAAGCTGAGCTGAGAGTAGTCCCCCTCAAGGAGCAGACCACGGCAAAAGAGGGCTGTAACCTTCTTGTCGGCTTTGGAAACGGACTTGCGGACTGCTGTTTCATTCCGGCCGGTTTCGTGGGCGATCTCCTCGAAGGCTCTCTCCCGGATGGTCCTTGAAAGGAAATCATACCGTTGGAGGGGCGGGAGCTGTTGTGATAACCGCACGAGTTCCTCTTGCCTCGCGGTCAGATAGTGATCACAACCCTTCTTACGGGTAGGCAGCAACTCCCAAAATGGGTCAGATGGGTCACGAAGGACATGTCGTTCCCGCTTGTGAAATTCATCGATGCTCAGATTGTGGACTGTGACATAGACAAAAGGGCGGGTGATCGTCCTTCCTAACGCTGCTCGAGGAGTCAGTTTCAAGAATGCCTTTTGAACCATATCCTCGGCATCGTTCTTGTCATGGAGGATCCAATAAGAGAACTGAACCAGCTTCTTTCGTTCTTGCTCGACTATAGACGCGAGAAGATCGAGGGAATTCGTTTTGGGGGTCTCGTTCAGCCCGACACCCGTTTGAGGTAGGATTGTCCTGAGCGATGTTGATTGATTTACCATCGTTCCCTCCTTCGATTCCGCCAAGGGCCCCACCGGCCGCGCACCACAGTGGTGCGGATAGGTGGGGCTGACCTTGGCGTTTTGCGTGCTAAGATGGGGTTCTTTTCTTCTAGGAGCGATAGAGTGAGAATGGGCTAGAGTCCGATATATATGGGCTACTCGAGGGATGGGTCTTTCTGAACGAATTAGTGCTAAAACGGGTGGGTTTCGGCCAAAGAGATTCTGATGTCCGTTACCTTTGAGCGGCGGGTACTGTCAATTCCGCATGACCTGGAAGAGGGACGCTGCCGGTGCTATGGAATCGCCCTCTCCCTTCGGGAGAGGAGGGTGACTTTCTGTAGGTTGGAAAAAGCCCAGTCCATGGATATTGCGAGGGGATACATATCTGGTGTGTGATCCCCAGTAGGACCTTTAAGAAAGACGCTGTAAGATTGCCTACAGGAGGTTCAATTGCATGGCTGGGCGTACTGACGATGAGTTTTTCACGGACCCGGCCGAGTGGGAAAAAGCCATTGCTCTCCTCAAGGAAGTCCTAAGGAAGTTGCGAAAGGAAGGGCAAAACTGGAGGTTCTTAAACGTCGTTCTAACAAAGTGCACTGAAGTTGACCCCAGGGAAAGCCGCTCCCCTGGTGGCGAAATCCACGTTGACGGCATCGCTTTTGATAGAGATCAAATGAAACTCTTCATACGCGGTCCGCATTTTACTTTCCCAACGCGCCTTCGCGAGGCTCGAAAAAGGGTAATGAACCGGATACAGGGTGCTGCTCACACTACCTTTCGTCACTCCGAATTCCTCCCCTATTTCGAAATGGTGGATAACACTTGTCAGGAAGACGATCCTCAATGCTTGATCTATCTGAAGAGAATCAGAAACCCAAAGTATAGACCGGCCCGGAAGCCAAAGAAGAGCCAACTAGCCACTACTGTCCAAGTCAAACACCCCGGCATCGCTCCCACAGGTGACCTGACCAAGGAATATGTGACTAGTCTGCAAAGAAGCCATGAGTGTGCCGTAGTTGCCGGTATTGGTAAAACGAATCTTTCGAGTATCTATATTCCGCCGAGGCACGTCCTCGTCTTCCCCCCTGAAGACAAACCTGCTCCACGAGATCGCAGGGAATCCGTTATCACCGAGGAGAGTGTTCAACCTCCCCGCTTGGAGTTCAAAACGTTCATGGAGAGCCGCAGCCCAGATGGAAACCTAGTGTTTGTCGGTGGCCCGGGGATCGGAAAGACCTCTCTGTTGGCATACTTGGCAGGTGTACTCGGCATAGAACCACCAGGCACACGAAAAGGGATTCCTCTGGTCTTTGATCTCGGACGGTTGTTTGAGGAGTACGGGGGGGATCGTCGTCGCTACTGGGATATCAACTATCGCAATTGTGCGCACTTCCTCGAGGGAGTCTATTCGAACAGCGACTGCACCCTTTACCTTGACGGGTATGACAATGCTCTTCAGTTCGACTCGAGTCTTGCAGATTTCATCGAAAAGATTCCTGACGACGTTCCCATAATTCTGTCATCCCGACCAGGCGCCTTTGAGCGCTCCATGTTTCGCAAACGCTTTACTCTCGTCCATTTGCTTGAGTTCGATAAGGAACAAATCGAAGAATTCATCATCAAGTGGGTAGACGACCTCGATACGTCGTCTAGATTGCGTGACTACCTCCGCAATAATCCTAACATCCAAGATTTCGTGCGAAATCCACTTATCCTGACATTCTACTGTACTGTCTTTGGACATCGGCCTACCGTCAGCCCAGCGCGAATTGCCGATTTCTATGATGGAGTCATTGAACTCCTCATGACTCCCCAAAATGAAGGTACCAGGCGCAGATCCGATCGCTGTGCGATACCAGATGCAGAGAAAAATTCATTTCTAGCTCACCTGGCGTATGACATGGTCTGGCTGAACAAGGTTCACTTGGGTCGGAAACATTTTGATGATGCGATTACGAGGGCGAGGAATCGTGCTTACAAACCTTCCAACTTCTCGGTTGGAACCGTCAGCCAGATACGGCGCGAGCTTACCATCCACAACGGTTTTCTTCAGGAGACGTCAAAAGATGTGTACGGTTTTTTACATCCGACTTTACAGCAGTACTTTGCTGCGGTGTGGATCCAAATGAACAACCTTTACGGTGCGATCCTCAACGACCCAGAGCTTCTCCAAACAGAACGCTGGCAGGCTGTCATCAGCTTCGCGGGCGCCGTCAAGGAGGATGCAACAGACTTGGTAAATCTCCTCTTGGAGGAGGAAACTAAGAGGGTATCACCTCAAGAGGGAGAGCAATCACATCTGTTACTTGCTCTGAGGGTTATTGGAAATGCCAACAGTATTGCTCCTGCGGTCTATGAAAAAGTGAAGAATAGAGTTTTTTCGATGACTCTTCTGAGCGACAAGGAGGTCGAGAGGCGTAATGGTTGTATTGCAATATCACCTTATGACGCAGTCGATCTTTTTCGGCCTCTTATCCAGTATTGTGGCGGTATATTGACTGAGCTGAAAGCCATGATTGTGGATGAATGGGAGGGGTATAGGGGGACATATCGTCCAGCTTTTGCGCTAGTTCTCCTTTCGGCTTTGCAGATGAATGATTGCTTCAAAACCCTCTGTGAGATTATCAGAGAGGAAGGAGACGACAAATTAAAACTCGCCATACTCCAGGTCCTTGGTGCATCGGCCTCAGATGACGCCTACAGATTGATCAGCGACTTGTTCCATGAGACCCCCAGTAATGATTCCAGGGGGTGGTTGAGGGATGTACTTTACGCGGCCTGGACTCAGGTCGGAATGTCAGGTCCTATCTCGATCATTGAGCAATGGCTAAGGGATCCAGAGAAGGAGGCAGAGATGAGAGAGCATCTACGACGCCGATTCCCGAATGAACTGACCGGACTCCCAGCTTCAGTGGAGCAGTGGGCATGGTTGGGTGGAATGAATCGACGTAGGATCCTGGAGGATCGGGCACGAGAGATGGCGCAAACGCAACCCAGAGTCGCTGACACGGAGAAGTAGGAATCCCATGCACGCATGACTTATTCTAATGGTTGCGCCAATAAAGGAACTTACCGACTGGCTTGTAACGGTAGAACACCAGGGGTTTAGGGTGATCCCATCGTCATGGAAGTGAGCGTTTGTCCAGAGTCAGCAATTGCGAGAACTAGCTGGGGAATGTCGTTGGTAAACAGCCATCGAGGCGAGTTCCTGAATTGTGGTGCAAGCAGGGGTGGGTAATGGTCCATAACCTCCGCAGCCAGGGAATTGCGCAGCGGCCATGAGTAAGCGTGTTTCTCGAACACCCACGCGAGGTGCTTAGTCCGTTCCTCGAGGCGTGCCGCCTGGGCCAGTGTGTTCAGGACGGTAGTAAAGCTGGCACCGTGGGGGAGTGTGGCGTCGAGGTATGCGCGTTCGTATCCGCCGCCGGGGTAGTGGTGGTCGAGGAGTCGTTTGGCTTTGCCGAAGGATTGTTCCTGGGTGAGGTTGATCTTGAGGGGGAGGGCTTCGTTGAAGACCAGTATGATGAAGTCGGTCAGGCTTTGGTTGAAGGTGGTGAAGTCAGTGGGTTCTTCATGGGTCTGGATGTATGTGAGGCAGCATTTTTGGATGGGTTCGTCGTAGAGGGTGGCGAGGTGGTTTTCGTCGAGTTCGGTGAGGATTTGTTCCAGGAGTGATGGGGTGGCTTGGGTGGGGTTCATGGGAAGGTGTCGTACTTGAGTTCGGCGGGGATTTCGTCACCGTAGGGGATGGGTTCGATGGCGGGTGGTGGGGTGCTGTGTCGTTGTCGGCGGTTACTGATTCGTTTGGCTTCGTCGTATGGCAGGTAGTAGCGGCGGTGGGAGTTCTCGATGATTTGGTTGCGGTAGTGAGTTTCGGGTTCGGGTGGGGCGTTGGGTGTGTTGAGTTGGACGATTTCGGTGTGGAGGCGGGCGTAGGCCTGGTAGGGTTCGAGGTGGATGATGTCTTTTGGTGTGACTTCCTCTTGGAGTTCCAGGGCAGCTCGGCGCGCTGATTCGGGGTCACAGCGCATGATGATGGAGGCGCCGGCTCCGGTGAGGGCTTCTTGTTCGGCGGCGCTGAATTGGCGGCTGTAGTGGTGGGCGAGTAACCATCCGACTTTGGCTTTGCGGTCTTCGACAAGGCTTTCTTCGATGGCGTCGGTGATGATTTTGTGGGCTTCGTCGGCGTAGACGAAGAAGGGGCGGTTGTCCTCGGGTTTTTTGTTGATTCGCCGCAGGGCGGAGATGTGGATCATTGCGAAGAGGAGGGATCCGAGGACTTCGCAGATCATGGGGCCGATGGAAGAGAGGTCCACGAGCAGGATGTGGCCTTGTTCCATGACGTGGGGTATGTCGATTTTGTTTTGTGGGATCGACAGGGTGAGGCCGACGGTGTCGCTGCGGAGGAGTTTGCTGAGGAGTCCTTGTGGTGGCTGGAGGGCATTCTGGTCGTATTTCTCAAAGTCGTTTCTCCAGTAGAGTTGGGCGTCGATGTCGTCGATGGCTTTCAGGATTTTTCTGAGGAGAGTTCTGCCTTCATCGGATGTTCGGCGTAGGAGTGTGCTCAGGTCGCGCATGGTGCTGCCGGGGAGGTGGAGGAGGCCGTGGAAGCCGTAGCGCATGATGTGTTCCATGCGGTTGCCCCAGGAGTTCTTTTCGATAAGGCCTTTGAAGGCTCCGACGATTTCGTCGACGGTGCGCCCGATGTCTACCGTCGTTCGTATGTCGAGAGGGTTCCAGCAGGGGACGAAGGCGGGATTGGTCCAGGAGGCATAGACGATTCGTTCGATGTGTTCGGGGCCGATGTAGCGGAGGAGTTGCTCGACGAGGGTTCCGTGGGGGTCGAGGACGCAGACGCCGTATCCTTTGTGGATGTCGTCAAGGATCATGGTGAGCATGGTGGTGCTCTTGCCCATGCCGGGGCTGCCTTGGATGTGGACACTGCGAAAGCGTAGGTCTTGGGAGAGGTAAATGGTTTTGTCTTCTCCGGCGACGTTGGTGGTGCCGATGGGTGTGCCCTCTTTAAGGATGGCGTCAGAGGGAATGAAAGGGGTCAATTGGGTCATGGGTACGTCATCGCGTTCGAGCGCCGTTGGGGGTGGGAGGTGGACCAGGCCAGAGAGTTCCTGAGAATTGAGCAGGAATCCCGGCCGGTAGGTGGTTCCAAGGTTCAGCATTTGGTGAATGGCGTCCGGCGAGAACCGCCCGCCGTAGTCTCGTTCTGTAAGACGGTTGAGGGGGAGGCCGCCGTGTTGAAACACACACATCGATGAGTCGAGTGCACGCATATCAATCTCACGCTCATTCGTGGAGGTGATGCCAATGCGGATGGCGACAGAGAAGAAAGGTTTGTCGTTGTGAGCTTTGTTTTCGATCTCCATAGCTTCCTGGCGGTTGTCGGCTGATGGGGGAATTAGATTCCGGTTCTGGGCGAGCGGGTTGTTCAAGGTCTTGATGAAGTGTTCCGTGTCCCGTAGGAAGTCGACGTTGTGGTGCCAGTTGTGGGCGGGATCGGTGGGCTGGAATGCCACTTGGTAGAGGCCGACAGCTTCTACGGGAAGGCGTCCCATGAAGACGGCAACTGGCTCCAACGTAGAGTATTTGAGTTCGTAGGGCCGTGTGAGCAGGTGCGAGTAAGGGGGATTCGGGAAGTAGTCCAGTAAGTGGACGACCTGACGGTCAGTGTGTGTCTTCCCCCACAAGGTCTTGTCGTCTGTCATCAGGCGGCATTCTGGGAAGTATGCGGCGAAAACTGCCTCCAGGACCGGCCAATCTTTTGGCGAGGCTGAGAATTGGATGTCGACTCGTTCCTTGTTTCCGGCCACCGCGAAGAGTACCCGGCTGGTGGCTCCGCTGATCCCCTTTAGGAAGAGTTCGGATCGGACCCAGTCGAATGGGTGGATCGGTGAGATCCACGCCCGTCCGGTCTGCCAGACTGGCTCTTCCTCACAGGGAAGCGCAGGGGGAAAGTACTGCTTGCTCCCAAAGTCCCTTGTAAGAACGATCGGCTCGAACCGGGGTTCGAGGTGTACGGGGTGAGGGTAGATCTCGGGGCTGCAGCCCTTTTCGACCTCGGCGGAAATCATTCTTTCCGCGGCGGACCGCAAAAACTGGGGGCGGCTGTAGTCGACAATGGCGCTGGCAATTGAACCCACTCGCTTCTTCCTCCTGCATTCTGGCGATTAATAGAGCGGTAGGATCAGGGGAAGTGTTCGGTCAGAAAGGAAGTGATGGTTCTGGCCCAACACAGGAGTTTCAGATTCGCTATGGTCTCAAGTCATGACCGCCGGAAGAACTGACTGATTTGGTCGAGGTTGTGTGAGAGGACGAGCAGGATCTCTTGGAGATTATTGGCGTACCTTTCTGGTGGTTGTTCGCGGATGTGGGCGGGAAGTTTGTCGCCTAGTAACTGCATGATCTTTTCGGTTAGCCGGAGTTGTGTTTGATGGTCGAGTGGGTTGATGGCTTGGGTGAGTCGTGTGGTGCGGTAGTCCTGGACGTGTTGGTGTTTGAGGTGGTTGGTGAGGGTGTCGAGGATGGTGCGCAGGCCTCCGTGGGTGGGGTGGAGGGCTTCTTGGGTAGCGGCGCGGATGCCTCCTTGGTTCTGGTAGGCTTGGTCGAGTGCGGGGATGGCTTGAGTGGCGGCCTGTTCAAGGTCAGTTACAACCACGTGGTGGTGAAGGTGGCGCATGAGGTGGAGGTAGTAGGCGGTGATGATGTGATGGAATTCTTCTTCGTTCTCGACAGTCACTTTTTCGGGGCGGTAGGTGTTTCGGGCATTGTCGTAATGGTTGCCGACTTCCGTGGCGAGGTTGTCGTCTGAGATTTCGAGGAGTATCTGGTGGAGGAGTCGGTCGGCGTCGTCCCCTTCATGACCAAGGGCCCCTCTTATATGTGTCTCCCTTGGCGTTCTGCTTACTTTTCCTGCCGCGATCTCAAAGATGTATTTCAGGTCGTCGTGGTCTTCGGGTCCGGCCAGTTGGGAGATCTGGCTTGCTTGGGCAACGCTGAGCGATGGGAAGTTTTCCTTTTGGCGGATCAGTGGCGGCAGAGAGAGGATCAGGCTGTGCAGGTCGGCTCCGAAGTCCCTGGGGTATCGGCCGATGCGTGTGTGGTGGGTGACAAAGGCTTCCATGGCGAGGCGAGATCGTTCCACGTTGCCATCGAGGTAAGCGTGTTCGAGGGCGTTCCAGAAGCGTTTTCGGTGGTCCATCAAGATGTGGTTGGCCGCTCGGTCGAGGTGGTTCCCGCCGAAATGAAGGGGCGCTTGGTCCTGGTAGTACCCGTTTTCGAGGGCAGCGATGGCGATGTCGTCGGGATCAAAGGCGGCTTCGATGAGGTCCACTATGTTGTGGATTGATTGAATCCTCATGTGGTCTTGGTGTTCGAAGCGCTTTTCCCGGATGCGGTCGAGTTCTTTGGGCGTCAGGGTTTCAAGTGAAGGGTCTGCGTCGAAGGTGGGGTGGATGAAGTGAGTGCTGCCTTGCAGGGCTGCTGCTTCGATCTTTTCCGGTAGGTTGTGGACGAGGCGGAGGTGTCCGTCGGGGTCGGCGATGTGGCCGGTCGCGACGAGACTTTGGGGGATCGGGATGCGGGTGGCTGTGGAAAGGGTGGCCAGCAGTAGGGGGAGATCGGCGGAATATCCGATGATCTTTGTCGGACGGCCTTGGGTGGCGCTTGCACTCAGGTTGGCGACGCTGACCTCGAACCCTGTCCGAACAATCCGTAGTAGATTCAGGACTCGTTGGGCGCATTCGAGTACGGTTCGTTCCAGGTGGTCGAGTGTGTCGGGTTCGCATTGTACCGGTCCCGCGATTTTCAGTCTGTTCGGACTGCCATCCGTAAGTGGGTGGGATGTGATTTCAGTGATGACGGCGACCATTTGAGTGCCCGTCCTTACGACGAGGGCAGCCTTGGCTTTGCCGATGGTTTTGGGTGTCATTTGTTCCACCGGAGGCGGAGGGATCCGTGTTCGATTCCGGGAAAGGTCTCCAGAAGGAGCTCGCCCCCAAGAAGGCGGGTGGTGAATGTTGGCGTGATTTCGGCTGGCCAGGCTGCGGCGGCTGCGGGTAAGGCTTCACTGGGATAGGCGAGGCTCCAGATCATATGTTCGGGCTTTATTCTGCCGGTCCAGATTTCGCGGCCGTTGCTGAGTGCGAGTGTGTACTCGCCTGGGCTCATTTTTTGGAGTTCGTAAGGTTCTCCGGGGTGGAGTTGGATTTCCCAGCGTTGTCCTTCGGTGGTTTGGAGTGTGAGTTCACAGAGAGCAGCGTCGTGTGCTTCGGGGGAGGCGAGGGTCTCATCTTCCACGATCTCAAGGAGGGCGTTGAGTTGTTCGTTTGAGATCTCTTTGAAATCGCCGGTTTCGATCTTGTGGAGGATGTTTTCGGCGAGGTCGGTTGCGAGGCCGCTGTTGGCGAGGATTTCGTGGAGGAACGCTTTGTAGTTTCGGTATCCTTCTTGGTATTCGGGTTGGTGGCCGAGGATGCGGATTTGTTCGAGGGCGTCGGCGATGGCTTTCCTCGGATTGGGCGAGTCGTACGCCTTGGTGAGGAGGCCGAGGAAATAGAGGTCTTGTTGGTCAGTCATGTTTTTCGGTCCTTGCGGGATGGGATGCCGGTGAGGGTTTCGATGATCTCTTCGTCGCTGATGCCCGCCGTTTTCTTGGCGTCGTGGAATAGGGGGTCGTGGCTGATCACGACGGCGACGTTTTGCCAGATGTCTGGGATGTTTGGGTTTTCGTGTTCGTACCAGTGGGGACCAGCAATCTCGCTCATGGTGGCGAGGGGTATATCAAATTGCTTGGCGATTTGTCTGAGGTTGAAGGTTTCGTCAGTGAGATGCCGTAGACAGGTTTGGATCAGTATGGGAAGTTTTTCTCTTCCAAGTTTTCTGAGCTTGGGACGGAGATGATCGAAGTTTCTGAGTTTTTCCTGGATGACTGCGGTTTCGAGGCGGTGGTGGAGGCCGTCAATTGCGTCGATGAGTTTGTCGCGGTTGTCGGTTGTGAGGGGGAGGTTTTCGGTGTTGATGTGTTCTGGGAATTGGAATCTTTTCTCGATTTCGGCTTGGATGGTTTTCTGCTCAAGGGGTTCTTTGCGGACGTCTTGAAGGAAGTGTTCTTCGAGCCATTCTCTGGTTTTCCTTGTCGAGATGCTTTTGGGGATTCGCAGGTTGAACGTGCCTTGGCTTGTTTTCCATTGGTATCGTCTTCCGGCTGGGTCGTGGATGCGTTGGGCGTCGATGTAGGAGAGGCGGAAGTGTTTCCAGACGTGGCGGCCTAACAGGGTGGAAGTGAGTTGTTCTTTATCGACCTCTCCGAGGGCGGATGTTTCGGCGTTTTGGCGAAACGCTTTGAGGAATGCTTGGTAGTATCTGCGGCAGTCGACCGGAGAGCGTTTTGTGTCTTCGCGGATCTCGTAGGGTGTTCCTGGGAGGGAGATGAATTTGGTGTATGCGCGATCGTAGGCCATGCCAGCGACTTCTGAAGTTTCTTTCTCCTTGCGGACTTGGTTTTCACGCAGTTGGTTGAGGTATTCGGGCAGGTTCAGGCGTTTGTCCCTGTATCGGAAGATTCTGCGTTCGGTCAGGAAGCATTCGAGGGCGGCTGTATCCGAATCATTGACGATTTTTTCGATGAGTTCGTGTGTTGGGAGTGACCGGTATT
Organism: uncultured bacterium; assembly: GCA_964481775.1. GTDB lineage: Bacteria > Hinthialibacterota > Hinthialibacteria > OLB16 > OLB16 > OLB16. The sequence continues at coordinate 16,044 of CAYZUX010000020.1, forward strand.
CCTTGGGGACAATGACGGAAATGGAAGCTTGTGTGCTCGTCATGTCTTTTTCTGGATGGCGGCTCGTAGCGCCATGAGCAATCTGGGGTGTTGGGCGAGCACGTGCGGGAAATTGATGCGCAGCCGGAGGAAATTGTCTTCGGTGAGTTCCGGGGGGAGGACATGTTTCCATTTCTGGCCGTACTCGATGGGCATGTCGTACTTTTTTTCGGTGAGCACTTGTCCCCAAAACTCGATGACGCGGGTGTGCACGAGATTGTCGGCATGTTTTTCGGCCAGGTGGTTGGCGAAGTCTTTGAGGACGCCGTAGAGCCCTCCGTTTCTTCCGGTTTGGGCTCGGATGAAGGCTTCTTTGTGGCCGTCGCGGCCGAAGATGCTGTTGAAGTTGTGGATGGCTTGTCCCCAGTGAAAGTCCTGGGGAAACTCGATGAGGGTCTTGAGTTCGAGGAGATGGTGGAAGAGGTGCTCGTGAAATCGTCCCATGACAGCCTGAAATTCTTCCCAGTCGTCGACGCTTGCCTTGGTGTGTTGGAAGGTGTTGAAGGCTTCGTCTCGAAGTGCAAAGATGCGGTCATAGGTGTTTTCGGGAGAGATGGTTTCGAGGAATTCGTCGAGGTTGGTTCCCATGACTCATCCTTCGTGTCTTCCTTAGTGGCGGCTGAAGAGGTTGGTCGTGCGCCGCAAGGCTTCGGTGTAGCCCCGTACGAGTTCCTGATAGTCGCTTGCATACTTCTCGGGCTGGTCGGTGCGGATGTAAGAGGGAAGAAACTGCCCGCAGGTCTGGAATAGTTGGCGGATGATGCTGACCTTCTCGTTCCATTCAGTGGGCTTGACGTGGGCGTCAAAGGCTTCGCGTACGTACCGCTCGACCGATTCGGCTTTGAGAGCATCCGCGATCCTGTCCAGGACGCCTCGAAGTCCTGAGTTGGTGCCTTCGCTCGCGTCCCGGTACGCGGTCATGAGGTTTCCCTGATGACGCCGGTAGGCTTGCTCAAGGATTTCCTTGGCGCGCCCGATGGCTTCGACCCGGTCGATCTGAGCCCCGCGCGCTACGCATGTCGCGTAGTGGTGAACATAGTACTGGCCGATCAAGTCGGAGAATTCATCGAAGTCCCGGACTGTGTTTGAGCGGCAAACAAAACACATCCGGGCCTCGTCATGGGTGTTCCCCACCCGTTTGGCGATCTCTCCTTCCTGAAGCGCCTTAGTCAGACTCTCGAAAGAACCCATAAGATTTCCGCGCCTCCTATGGAAATAGCCGACCGGGGGATTCTAGCACCACGCCCAAGTCCCAACAAACTGGCAAAGCCGGAAAAGAATCCCACAAAGGCACCCGCCAGAAAAGGACAAGCGTTCGCCGGGGTGGGTGGGTGGGGGACTCGTCCCTTCTTTCTGGCTTCCCTCCACTAGTCGGTGTCGGCCAAAACGTGCGGCGCGCGGCCACCACGTCGGGCCCAAAGAATCGCGGAATGAATCTCAAACACGCTCTGGCACCGGTCGCGAAGAGCAAGATCCTCGTGGTGAAAAACGACTTCCATCCCCGCGAACAAGTCAGCGTGGTTCCTGACCACGGCGAGGTTGTGTTCGGAGGCTTCCAAAACGAGCAAGAAGCGCACCTCCGGGCCGATCTCTCCCTCAAAGAGGTCCGGCCTGGCTTTCTGGAAGAATTCGCGCGCCCGGTGGACCTGACGGATGGTCTCGCCAACATCCGTCAAAACCGGCTTCAGTTCGCAAACATGCCAGACCCCTCCTCCGCCTCCCGGACGCCGCTTCCTGAGGACCACGTCCACCACTCCCCGATCCCCGTAATGATTGTAGGGCGCCTCGCAACCCACAAACTCAAATCCCTCCCGCAACGACGCGGCAACAAAACTCTGCATCAATCCCGCGTGCCTCTCATCGAAAACCGCCGACTCCAACACCATGCCAGTCTCACTCGGAGAAACCCCTATAAAAGACTTCACCACCACCCACAAGGAACAACACGCAAAGGCCACCACGTCACGGGGCGGGTGGGTGGGGCGCCGGTTGATTGAAAGAAGCGAGAGGATAGAGACCCCTAAGTGGGGTCTTCCTCAAGCAGTTGTTCCGCGTACCATACGGCATACTTGTCTCCGACTTTTCCCATGTACTCCCGAAACGCTACTAGGAATTGACGGCGAGCGAGACCGGTTGCGCGCTCAAAACAGGGGAAACACTGGAAGCAGTTCCAGAACAGGAATTGCTTCTCAGCATTGTAGGCAGGCTCTACCCGCATCCCGCAAACGCATCTTCCCGTGAATCGGGAACCAATGCCAAAGGGGGTGGTCATTCTCTCACCCCTGGTGTTCCTTCCGCGTTTAGGAGGACCGTTTCTCTCCAGAGCGTGCGGATTTGCGCTTCGATCTCTCCCATCCGCACGTAGATGTGTTTCCGGTGGTGGTCCATCTCGGTTTGGACTCTTTTCAGGAATACCCATTCCTGAAGCCGTCCAGCCTCCGCGGCCAGTGCGGCAAGCCTGTTCTCAAGGTCTTCCATTCTCAATTCGCCTTCTTCCAATTCTTCTCTCATATTTTCTTACCTCCGATCTGTTTCGATTTGTTTCGATTCTTCCCGCTCCAAACCGGCTTCTAGGCCGGGGACGGAAGAGCATGATTTCTTAGTGAGTGCCTGGTCTGAGCCAAGAAGGCCGGCGAGGATTTCGGTCGCCGTGTCCCGAATCGCTTCCAAAGAGCGATAAAGTGTCTCCTTATTCCCCTGATAGATTTGGATGTAATCGCTCGATGAGGTGCTGGTGTCCAAACCGATCACGGAACAGACCACAAAGGCCACGGCTTCGGCTTCCGTTTCTTTCACTGTCTTAGATTGGTTTTTCTCTCCCGGTTTCCGGTGAAGAATTTCATGCGCGAACTCATGCACCAAAACAGAGAATTCCTCAGCGGCGGAAAGGCCGGACCGAATCAGGATTCTTCCACCTGATGAGGCCCCTTCGGCGAGCCCTAAGTCCGGCGTGGATTCGATGGCGATTCCTCTCTTCCGAATGGTCGCAACCAAAGAAGTAAGGAGGGAACCCGGATCGCCCCGGACGCGGGCGAATTCCGGAAGGGGTTTTCCCTCCGTCTGGCTGATGTCGAAAACGTAGGCCGGACGGAATCCGAAAAGGACCTCTTCCTCCGAATCGGAATCCGTTGATTTCCGATTCCTGACGATGGGGGCAAGGATAAGAATCCCTTTCTCTCCCTTTTTGACGTTCCTTCCGAGCGACTTCCAAGTCTGAAAACCTGCCACGTGAGTGGCTTCGGGTTTTTGTGCCCCGATCAAGAATACATTCCTCAGACTGTAGCGGCTGAATCTCGCCATAGTGAAAAGATATTCCTTGAGGGTTTCGCTCTTTCCTTTCTCCAAGTCCTGCGCAAGCCTTTCGAGGGCCTGATCGATCAAGCCGTGAGCGCGGGCTACTTTGGGGTGGGGCGCGCGGGGAGGGGCGCGAATGGAGGGAAGGAAGGCGGGGGAGTTCATGCTCTCCCCCCCGTGTGCTTGGCCCCTTCGATAGCCTCTCCGATTTCCGCCCGGTTCCGATCTTTGCGTGTCGCGTAGATCGTATACACGGGCACAACGAACGGTTTGGGGATTTGCCAATCCTCAAGTTCTGTCTTGAGTGGTTCCGGATCGAGTTCTCCCTTGATTCTCCGAAGGACTGCTTCGAGCACCTTGATCTCTTCCAATGGAAAGAAAACAACCTGTTCATAGCCGCGCGTTCGTCTTAGATCCGGATCGATGACTCTCAAGAAGACGGTCTTGCGAATCTCCGGCGGCGTTACTAACGGGCTGTATCTCCTGGCTAGTGCTAGATTTCCTTCTTCTTCATGCACTCCCACAAGGAAACGCCCGATTCTTATTTCACCCAATCCGCGTTTATTCAAATGGGCGAACATCATGCTTTCACCTCCATTAAGTGAAAAAAACTTGTGCTCACTGGCTCGGAGTGACTTCGTCCCGAAAGAGACCGCCATCTAATCCAGCGGGGAGTCCTGTGACTGGGCTGGGTCTCCAATGAGCGGTTGTTTTTTTCCATTTTTTCCTTTACTCCTTTACGGCGGCACGATCGATAAACTTTTAGGGCCGCGCCCGACCCCGAAGGGGGAAAAGTTTACGTATCGGGCCGCCGTTTGAAGAAAAAATGGAAAAAAACCAGCGAAGCAGGAGACACGGCCCACCAAACTGGACTCCCCGATGGAGATCCTGAATGCGGTCTCTTTCGGGACGCGAAACCCCCACACGCCAGACCAGGCTCCCTCGCGTGCGCCGTCCCGCGGACAAGCCGAGCGGTTGCAGAGGGGGGGAACTCCCCAATGGGATTCGAATTCCGGTCAACGATGCAACTCCTGTGTAGTCAACCACTTGGCGCTGTCCCTTTGTGTCCGTTATTGTCGGCATCCTGTCCTCATCAACCCGGATAAGGGACGGATTTTCGGCCCATAAGGGACAACGGGGACAGATACCGGACATGGCGTGAGCGTGGGACATTGGGTCATTTGGCGTTAGCTGCGTGGGAATCATCGGAGCGCGTGCGGTTGACGGTGCTCGACCCAGGTCCTGCCGAGAGAAGATCCCAGGATGGATTCGGCGTTCTCGTTCTGGTTTCCTCCTCGATTCCAGACGAATCCACCGATTCCTTCGGCTTGGATCCGATCCCAATCGCTGATCCAGATGAAGTCGTTGGAGGGAACCGATTGGACCAACCGGCACAACTGGCCGCACCGCATCCGGTCGCGCGCCACGAAGAGGAGACGGAATCCGTTGAATCGAACGTTCCATTCCTCCTCATACCGCTTATAACCTTCGCAACGAAAGTACGCCTGATAGCGGCGGATCTTCTCCGAGATCGCTCCCGGATGTCCGGCGGTCGAGTGCAGGCTCTCGCTGCCCATGTCGATTTCGAGGAAGAAAAGCAGCGCCTTTCCGGACTGGGGATCGGTAAGAGAAAGGACTCCATCCGGCGTGAACCATTCCATCTCAATCTCCACATCGGAATCTGATGCGAATCCCGCGACATAGGGATGGCCGGACTTGAGTGGCTCCAAGAAGGGTGTCGTGGCGGTCAGAAATCGCGCTTCGAGGCGGGTCGGTTCGGCGGCCAGTTCCTGTACGGAAATAGCGAAGCGGTTCACGGCGAGTTGGTGTTCCAGAATCGGCATGGATGACCACTGAACCCGTTCAGCCGGAACATCCGAAGGAAGGACCGCCTTCTCCTTGAGAAAATCGACCGCCTCCTTGGTAAGGCTGAACACCTTCTCCGGCTGTCCCGGCTTCCCACCGAAGCCTTTAGCGGTGGATGCGAGGAGTCCTCGTTGCTCCATCTGAACCGCCCAACGACGCGCCGACCGGACCACCCCAAATCCCAGAGCAGACATCTGTTCGGCCGTAAGGACCCGGTATTCGGCGACGAGGGCCAGGCGGTTCTTATCCTGGTCAGTAAGGTTCTGGTATCTCATCGTGAGTACTCCCTACAGGAGAGCGGCAGAATCTTCCTTCCTGTTCGACACTATGAGGCGCGCCTGTCGTCCCGGGAGGCCCGGTCCCCTGTTGTTCCTATTCCCCAGTGGAGGTTCTCCCAGGATAGGGCTGCCCGATGAGGTTGTAGCCCGAACAGAACAAGCAAAGCGGCCGCTCATCGATAGGAGAGGGTCGACCAGACCCAAGCGAAAGGGGAAATCAGATGAGTTGCGACGGTGACCGTTCGCAAGACGCCTCTGAACCCATGAAGGAATCCGGTCCCGCTTCCCGCCGGGATACGTTGCGCGGACAGACAGAGATTAGGGCCGCGCTGGAGGAGATGGAAGCGAAGGTTTGGTATGACCGGCACAGACTGTTGATGCAGAAGAGGAAACCGGGAAATAGTCAAATCGCATCTGATGTGACTGGCAAGGCCGAATCCACCGCCCGAACCATCGAGGCCAGATACGGTAAGGCGAACCTCGGTCCGTACAGCGATTTCGAGTGGGGGATGGTCAACGGAAAACTGTCCGCGCTCCGGTGGGTGATGGGGGAGGAATGGGATTTCCTGGACACGTAATGGTCTCCACCTTGATCCGTTCTCGGAGCTGTAGATTCCGTCTCCCGGGAGACCTGGATATGGACCGGCTGGGGACGAGAATACCGGCACGTGGGGGAACAGAGCTCGCGCTACCTCATGGAAAGAAAAAGGGAGCGCGAGGCTCCCAAGAAAGCGAAACAGAAGACCTCAGTGGGCCTGAGCAAGCGAGTATTCAATCCCGTAATACTCACGCACCATCGGATCATCGAGGGCTTCCAAAGTGGGCTGAAGTTCCAGTGGAACCCGGATGAACCGGCCCTCCACGTGAACCAGCTCCCAGACCTGTCCGGCCTCGGAACCATAGCAGCGGAACTCCGCTTTCTGGATTCCGACGACGTTGGAAATCTCGTTCAGACAGTCCTGAAGGCCTTCCGCCTGAACCGGCCCGCGTGGGCCGACACCGTTGACCTGATAGGGGCCATCGAGGATGAAGAGTCCCTGGTCGCAGGGGATGAGCAGGCCGATCATCCCCCATTCCCGTAGCAACTTCTCAACCTCAGCGATGGGACCAGTGTACTGGCAGGCTCCATAGACATGAATTGGATTACTCATGTCACTCTCCTTTCTCGTGCAACAGGGGCGCGGTTTGGCCAAGGTCTCGCCACGCCCATACCTTCCAACTAAACCAAGGCTGCTTTCCTGACTTCCTCCAACGGCGCTCCCGTAATAAGGGCATCGAGCCGGTCTTCGACATCGGATTCATCCACCGTGACGCCGTCCTCCCGCCAATCCTCCTTCAGGTCGTCCAGGAACTCTTGCAGGTCGATTTCTTGTTCTTCCTGCTCGAAGAGACGGCCATCCAGGGCCAGCGAGGCGGCGGCTTCCTTATCCTTGATGAGATCCCACATCTTCTCGTCGATGCTGCCGCTGGTGAGCGCGACATAGATGTGGACCTCACGCTTGGAGGTGAGCCGGTGGGCGCGGGCGATGGCCTGGTCGAAGGTGGCGTAATCCCAGGGCAAGCCGGAGACAATGATGGAAGAGGCGTTGTCCAGGTTGTGGCCGAGGGACATGGCGTTGATCCCGGCGCACAAGACACTGAACCTCCCGCGCCGGAAATCGGTGACCAGATCTGCCCTTTCACTCGGACCTTTGGTGGTGGACTCGTCCCCGTTCATCTTCACAATATGGCAGGCGGAGATCCCGGCTTCGTTGAGCAGCCCGGCAATCAGCGGCCCATACTCCATGAGCGACGAAAACACGACCACCTGTTCGCCCCGTTTGACACACTCGATGGCCTGTTGGACCACCGCCAGGTTTTTCGGGGTCATGTTGGGGCTGCGCCACCAGGAGTCCTCGCTCTGGGCATAGGGCAACGTGGCCGCGAACTGGAGCTTCCAGTACAGGCCCAGAATGGCGCTCATGCGCTCCACCATGGCAATCCCCATGTCGGTTTCGTGAGTGGCGACATACCAGTCTGCGAAACCCTTCAGCCAGTTCTTGTACTGCTCCCGCTGCGCGGTGCCGAACGGAACGCGGATCTCGTGAAAGATTCGAGGTACAAGATTCTCTCCGGTTTCTTCCTTGCGCCTGCGGATGATGGAACTGGCCAGGAGCCTCCACAGGATCGCGAGGTTGGTCACCTCCGGGAGGACGCGTTCCCGGGTTTTCTTTCCCTCCTTGTAAGTGGCTTCGATCACAGCAAAGTCCTGGGTGAATTTGGTTTTGCCGTTTTCGTAGTCGAAGGGGAAGCGCGGGGTGTTGTTTCCCAGCCCCCACCATAGGAGCCAGAAGGCGTCCGGGATGTAATTTCGGACAGGCGTTCCGGTGAGGAGCAGTTTGTGTTTGCACCGGAGTCCTCGCACGGCCAGGGAGGTGAGACTGTCGTCGGCTTTGATCTTGGTGCCTTCGTCCACCACGATGACTCCCTGTTTGAAACAGTTGGTGAGCCAGGTGTAGGCGGGTTTCACTCGGCAGCGGAAATGTGTGTACCCGCACTTGTCGCAGACCGGATTGCTCCAGCCTTCGCGGGTGGAGGCTTGGCAGCCTGGACAAAACTCCCGGCTGGAGAGCTTGACCTTGTGCTCTTCGTAGTCATCGGTTTCAGGATTCCAGCGCCGGACTTTGCGCCCGGAGTCCCACACCTTTTCAGGCAACGTCTCGGTCAGGCGGCCGTTGCGGGAGAGGGCTTCGTACCAGGTGATGTACCAACCTCCGGCGGAGTGGTTCTGCTTGAAGCGGCGGTAGATCCTCCGCGCGTCGGTCACCCCGCCGATGATGTCGAGGTGCTGTTTGAAGAAGCGCTGGGCTTCCCGTTGCCATTGCGGCACGAGGTCCTGCGGAACCACGAACAACACCCTGCGCGCTGACTGGGAGATGGCCTTATCGAGGACTCCTTTGGCGAAGGCCATCCCACCCAGGGTCTTTCCGCAGCCTTGCTCCCAGCAGAGCACGCCGCCGCCTTTGAGCAGGAGGCGGGCGAGGTCATCCCGTTGGAAGTTCCGGAATCGGAAGCCGTATCGTTGGGAGATCCGGTCGAGGCGCTTGCGCTCGATCTCCACCAGGTCCGGGAATCGGTTACCCAGGTCTCCCGGGTCGGGCATGTCGAAATGCTCCAGGAGGAACTGGATGTCTTTCTCGGCTTCGGTGAAACAGAGGGGATCGTTCCCTTCCTCCGGGGTGACTTTGATTTCCAGGACTTTTCTTGTCTTCTTGTACTCTTGGATTTCGACTTCACCGGAGAGCAGGACCCTCGGCTTCTTGCCACGTTCTGTGGCGATCCGTGATCGGGCGAAGACCGAGTACCGATTGCCCTTCACAAGCCCCAACTCCGGATTGTCCTTGAGGCACAAGACGCTTTCCGCATCGGTCAGGAAGCCCAGCCGTTGCTGCGGTTTGATCGGGTACAGCGGGCAGGTGGACAGATCCGCGTCGGCAAGGATCCTTTCAATCGCGCCCTTCGCGTCCGGGCTAATGGTGACATACCCCTCCTCCAGGAGTTTGGTCATGTCTTTCCAAAACCCCCGGTTGACCGCGAAGTAGGAGGGATTGAGCCCATCCAGATTGTGGACTGTCTGCAACAAGCGGTGGTCGTATCGGTGGAGAGCGATTTCCTGGAAGGCCCGGAAATGAACCTTCATCTGGTTGCCTTTGAGGGAGATCACGTATTCCGGTCTTTCCTCGGTTTTCTTCGAGCGTTTGTACTCTTCTTTGAGCGCCCGCCAGAGGCGCTGAATCTCGGAGGGTTCGTACAGGTTAAGGATCGTGCCGAAAGCATTGCGGTGGCTGTAAATCGTGCGGGCGAGATCTTCATCGAGTTCGCTCGCTTTCCGTTCAGTACGGAAACGATCCGGTGGGTCTGATTTGAGATCGTTCACGAAGAACGCCATCGAACAGGGCAGATCCACGTTTTTCCCGAACAGATCCGGGACATCCACGATGGCGTATATGTGGTTGGCCTCAGGCAATGGGATGATCTCCCGATCCAATCGGTCCCTGCCGCAGATCAGGACCCCCTGGCCGTACTCGTCCAGGAGGTTCAAGCAGTATTGGTAGCAGAGGACGGTTGAGTTGATGGATTTGCCGTCATTCAGGGTGGGCTCTTTCCAGGTAAGACCGAACGGTGGGTTGGTCAGGATCAACGGAAAGGTGAGGCCGATCCGTTTCGCCAGGGGATAGAGTTCCTGTAGGTCGGACTGGATGGCATCGTACGGACAATCCTTGCCGGTCCAGTCTTTGTCGATCTCGATACCGTACCGAAGACCGGCGGAATGGGGCTGAAGCAGGTTGCCTGCTCCGGCTGTCGGATCGAGCACCGGTTGCCCAAGCAGGGTGATCCGGCTGATCCATTGCGCTACGGGTTCCGGGGTAAAGAACTGTTGGAGTCCTTTCTCCGAGGTGTACTTACTCGCTGACAGGATCGATTTGGAGGAAGCTAATACCTCTTCGGTGACCGCTCCTCCGATGAGTTGACTGCCTTTTTGTGTCATGTGGGTTACTCCTATAAAAGGAATGGGGAACCGCCCCGGTTGGGAGCGATTCCCCGTCGTTGGCTGTCCCGCAAAGCGGGATCTGGTGTGTTTCTCAGGAGAGGAAACTGAGTTCCTCGACATCGCCCAGGACAAACAGGATGCTCTCCTGGCTGCCCTGGTAGCGCGCCAGGTTTTCGGCAATCTGCGCGCGATCCAGATCTTCGAGACTGTCGTCATCGAAGCGCTTGTGGCAGTCGTCGATCTTCTCCTCCAGTTGGAGGACGATCTGACGCAAGCCACCCGTGGTTCGGACACTGCACCGAGGGGCTCCATTGGTGGGTTTCCCGTTCTTGGGTGTCCCGTTGAGCGGTGAGGTTTGCTCCTCATCGGAAAGGGTGATCGTGGCGGCTGGGGTGAAACCCACGATGGGAGAGGGTTTCGAGGCCCTTCCAGTCACCTTGTCGATAACGACCCGGACCTGCTCGGCGGCGTCCCGCTTGGAAGGGGAGCTCGCCAGGATCTCGCGTACCTGCTCCACCACGTTGCGTTGATCGGAGGGTGTGCATTCGGAAAGCTCGCGGCTCCTTTCGAGCGAGATGATGCCCTCATCGGTCGCCACCTTGAGTTCGGCGGTCGAGTTCAGGAACCACTCGTGCAGGTCGGCCACTGCTTTCTTGCTCTTGCCGATCACGGCTGCGGCGTCCTCATAACTGCCGCCTTTCTGGCGGATGAGTTGGACGCCCCGCGCGAGTTCGGAAGGAAGCAGATCCGCGCGTCTGCGGTTCTCCTCCAGGTTGCGGATCTGGGCTTCGGTGTCGGTGCCTTTGAAGAACGAGGCCTCAACGAGCGCCTCCTCTCCGTTCCAGTACAACTTGTAACCGTTGCCTTCCTCGCTGAACTTGTTCTTGAACTCCTCCAGAAAGTTCTGAAGGATGAAGGCGAGGTGCCGGACACGGCGTTCGCCCGCTGTGAGGTCGTAAAACTCCATCTTCTGGCCGTCCACTCGCTGGCGGATGGGTCTCACTTCGATGGGGTTGATCAGTCCATTCTGCAAGAGGGACTGGACGAAGTCCGGGTCGATGGCTTCGGCCCGTTCTCTGGAGCGGCAGTTCTCGATGAACTCGCCGATCCGGATTTGTTTGATGGGGATCAAGGACATGGTCTGATTCCTCCTTCTTGTGATCGCACCGGTAGCGGTCCCGATGTTTCGGGGAGTGCTGCCGTGTGCTTGGAATGACTGTGGGTGTTACGCGGTCTTGGCGAACTTGAGACAGAGGTTCAGCAGGTCGAGGGTTTGCGGTGGTTCGCTGTGTGCCCAGCGGTCGAGCTGACTAAGGCGGGCTTGGGCTTTCTCGCGAACCGGGACCGGGAGATTCTCCTCGTTGTGATTGAGGAAGTGCGAAAGGACTTCGATTTCCCAGTGAAGGTGTTTCGGGTTGGCGGGACGGTACTCTGTGAGGGTGAGGCGGCGTTTAGCGGTCTTGCCTTTACGTTCAAGGGTGTGTTCACCATCCACCCACCAGGTATGGTCGTTGTAATAGAGGGCCAGGGTGAAGGGCTTCCACTGATTCACGAGCAGCGGTTCGAGCAGGCACGCGACCTGCTCTCGCGTGAGGTTGGTTTGGTCCCCGCACTTGAGCGAGAAGAAACCTTCCTTCGAGCAAAGCAGTTCGAGCGCCTGGCCATCGGCGGTGCTGAACTGCCCGAGTTCGTTCCACTTCGGTTTAGCTTGCGGCGGTTGGAGTGGGAACTTTTCCGGCTTACTCCCGGCTTCCTTGTAAGCCTGGTTGAGCGCCTTCAGCGTGCGCTGGAGTCGCGCCCACCGGGCATCGTCCTCCGGATTGGCTTGGTCTGGTTCCATCACTCCCAGGTCCACCGCGTACTCGATGGCATCCCATGCGAGTTCCTTTTCCAGCCAGGCGATACGATCCTCCCACGAAGGCCCAGCAGGCGTTTCCTCAGTTTGATCTTCCTCGGGTGCGGCTTCGTCATCACCGATGGATTCCTCAATCTGGGGTTTGTCCCTTTCGGAATCCCCTTGCTGAGGTTCCGGCTGGTCCGAATCCTCATCAGGGGAAGCTTCCTCCTCGGCTTCAGGGACTTCAGGTTCCGTGAGAGGCATGAACAGGTACTGGCTGTCGCGGCCTTCCGAAAGAATCGGACCGCGTTCGCGTGGAAACCGGAACTCCCGGTTTCCAATCTTGATGGCTCTGAGGAGGAAGTCCCGGTTGAAGGAGGCCTCCATAGAGCCCATCCAGATCGATGAATCGAGCGAGAGGCGTGCCTCCGCTCCATTCGATTCGGCTGTAAGGACGAGATCCTCCCCCGGTTGCAGTCGAAGCAGGCGGTTGGTGGTTTCGTTGCCCGGCATCTGGGGAACGAGTTCCTCAATCTGAGCTGCATCCTCTTGCGAGAGATGCACCAGCAATCCCGTGTCTCCGGGATGTGGGATCAAACCTTCCACATCCGGGAAGTTGGGGGTGCGTTCCGATATCAGATATGTCCACGGGCCGCTGCGAAGGATGAGATTTCCTCTAACCCGGGCAACGGTAAGTGGTGTTCCACCAAACAGGACTTTGTCCGGGAAGGTGGGGGTGACTGGAAGCAGGCATTTCCCCTTCCAAGGAAAGGGGATGCCGTTTCCGATGTAAAGTTGTCGGCCATCGCTCGCAAGCATCTGGCTCTTGTCGCCATCGAGACAGATGCAGTCGAGGTCGAACCGGGTCCGCATCGTGGTGACCACCTCGCTGCATACGGTGAAATGGGTCCGGAATCGGTCCAGGTCGAGCGTCGTGAAAGCCTCATCTCCTGGAAGTTCCGGCGCGGGAAAGGCGGAATCAGCTGCAAACTGGTAACAGGAATGCAGGCCTTTGTTCCGCCATTCCACTTTGGTGGAAACGCCATCCGTGGCGGTGAAAGTGATTGTCCCTTCGTTGCCGCGCGAGGCGGCCAAACCGCGAAGGGCTTCGGTCGGGATGTGGAGGATTCCCTCCCCATCCGTGTTTTCGGGCGCTTCGTTGTCGTAGACCAGGGTTTGCGAAATGAGCACGGCATACACGCGCACTCGGCCCGGGCTACTTTCAATCTGAAATCCTAGCGGACTCTTCGCCAGGAATCTCGATACTGTCTGGAGAATCTCGCTCCAGAGGGACCTTCTGAGAACCAGTCTCATGATCCGTGATCTCCTATCTGTGAATGTGTTGGATCGCCACGCGATCCGTTGTCCTAAGAAATGGATGTGCTGGTTTTCTCCTTTCCTTGAGAAATGGGTGGGACGGTCCTGCCTCTGCCCAGAGCGCCGTGCGAAAATGAAGCGAAACGGTTTTCTGGACCGATTCCGTGTGGAATAGGTCTTCTTCGGGGCTTGGGAGAGGCGAGGCTCGATCCCAGGTTGACGTTGTCTGTGGTCTCACAGGAACAACGTCTTTGAGTTGTGGGATCAAGAAGGAGGATGGGGTTTAAGAGACTTGCGCCTGTGGGGAGGTGGGGGGCACATAGGGCTGGGGAGAGATGTTGGGCTCAAGGCACAGGTTGGACCCATTCCGGCGTGGAATCGGATAATAGAGCGCACCCCATCGCAGGGAAGGTGGACACGCTGGTGCCCAGGATGGCTACGTGCTGAAGCCACTCCTGCTCGCGAATCGAAAAAGTTCCGAAGACCTTTTCCTGAAGGATGACCTGCCCCACCGGGTAATCCCCATCCAGCGCCTCGGCGGGAGGCGGAAGAAACATCGCAGGCGACTGATCGGGAGTGGCCTGAAGATACTGAAGACTGGGAATTCGCAGATACTGCTCGATCTGTTTGCGCCCCTCAAAATCGGCGACCTGATAAGCCTGCCAAATCCGGTCCGCCTTCTCCCCCAGAAAAGGTTTCAGGTACCGGCAAATCTCATCGACATCCTCCATCCTCTCATCAGCCCCGCGACTCCTGAATCAGAATCAGGACAGAGCGGCCCCTGCGTTTCCTCCTCCTCTGAACCGTCATCCCCGACTGTGATCCGGGACCCAAGGTCGTCATTCCGGAGCTCGATCCGGAATCCATGGGCGTCATTCCCGACCGTGATCGGGAATCCACGCGCCGCTTCCAGGCCGTTATTCCGGACCTCGATCCGGAATCCAGTCTCCACGGCTTCCCCTTGAGCCATCTCCGAATGCGTTTGATCTTTGACATGACTTCTCACCTCCGGTGTGTTGTTACCGGGGAGAGAAGAACGGGGTGGAATATAAAGCGTGTGCCGGTGGGGAGGCCATACGATCCTTCGATGGTGTCATCCGAGGATGGCGGCGAGACACTAACACTTGACATCACCCAAGGGAATTGAGGGCAGCGGCTTTCGCGTCCGAGTGGATGACATTGTCAGGCTTTTTCATCCTTACACCTGTCGGCTCTGTAACCGCCACCTTTTTCCAACTTCAGACAGATGCTCATCGGTGATTGGATCCGTCTGCCAACCTTTATCAAAGTCTATGTCCTGTGAACGTGGAAGGGGTTTCCTGTCTTTGACCAGATCCCTTATAAGAATTCGTGAGGGCAGAACCGCCGCTTGTCCAACGAAAATTGCTTCCCGACGCCGAAGTGCTGAGAGAACCTTTGTCAATCCTGCAAGAGAGTCAGGCAATACGCCCTGAACATGACTCCGATCGGAATCATTCGTAATGCGCAAGACGATCCATGAATTGCACTGTGACAGCACGGTTGCCTCAACTTCACTCGGGCGCTGGGAAACAAGCATCAAGCCGATGCCGTATTTGCGTCCTTCTTTGGCAAGTCTTCTAATAGCATCTTGCGCTGCTTCGTATTGAGCTTCACCACGGTTGGGCACATAACGGTGTGCCTCTTCGCAGACAAGCAACACAGGATTACTTTCGCGCTCTTCTCGCGTCTGCCAGAGCTTTACCGAAAACAAAGTCCTGGCAATCGCTGAACTTGCCGCGCCTGCCACTTCATTTGGGACTCCGGACAAATCCACGATTCGGACGGGATCACTGTCGCCGATGAATTGTTTAACAATACCGGGCAAGGGGTCGGCTGTGCCGTCCCATTCTTTCATCATGAAAGCAAGCCGTGAATCGTTCTTTAACACCTCAATCTTGTTGAGTATCGAGTTCCATGAGTCTTGCTTGCTCGCCTGTGTTGGCATGTCTGTGCTGTTCTTAATGTGGTGAACGAATCGTTCTAACGTATAAGGCACTGGCGAATCGACATTGATTTCCTCGGCTCTGAGATTTGCCGTCTGTGCGGCATCGCGTCGAGCTGATAAGAGGGCCGTCTTAACAATATTGGCCTGGGAAGTGGCCACGAATTCTGTTTTCCCAATCAACAGACCGATTGTCTCTTGAAGATTCAAAAGCCAGTATGGAAGACAAAGCGAGTCCTCATCGGTACAGAGCCTTACATGGTTCGGAAACGCCGTGCCATATTCATTGTGTGGATCGAGAACCACGATTTGAGGATGCCACTTCGAATGTTGGGCGTCGTTTCCTCGATCAATAATAGAATGAAGAACGGCGGCAACGGTTCCCGACTTCCCAGCGCCGGTAGATCCCAATATGGCCGTGTGTTTGCCAAGAAGATCGTTCATTTCCGCGTAGCAGGGCGTTCCACCCGAGCCGACATGTTCGCCAAGAAGAATGGTCGGGCCGGTTCCCTCGCCATAGATAAAGCCCAATTCGGAGCGAGGAGTCAGATAAACCTTTTGTTGCGGCAAAGGAAAAGTGGTGACACCACGCTCAAAGTCCAATTTCCATTCTGCATTATCGAACGCCCAATCGCCTTCGCCAAACAAATCAGCCTCAATAATTCGCGCGGTTCCGCTCGACTCAGGGGCAAGGCCTTTCTCGCGCTCATACTCCGATTTCATGCGGAGCCGCCCAACGTAACCGAAAATCAGCCTTGCGCCAAAATGGATCTTGATGATCGAACCGAATTGACCAATTGGATAGATAACGCCACCGTAAACACGGGTGAGTTCGGTAATCTTCGGGTCGAGTTCGGCGATAATGTGCGTTCCATCCACTTCGATGACGGCTCCAATTTCCAGATTGGAGATCGGCTCATTGGGATTTCTGTTTGCTTTCATCGTTCTCCTCCCAACAGTCGCGCAAGAATCTCGAATTTCCACCACGGCAAATCGACGTCGTTCTTCGATTGCTTGTTGCCGTGAAAGAAACCCTTGTTCGCATACACCCGGATTTGCTCATTGATTGTGGATTCGTCCAACCAGTTCCGCAGTTTTCCTTCAGGCTCGTCGGTGCCAATGAATGCCACGACGGTCAGCCGGCCTTCCGATTGGTACAAGGCGTTTTCAATTTCCAAGTCAATATGCGAATCACCGAAACTATATCCACAGATCGCCAGCACCATTTCCTTGCCTTCGCCGGGACACAGACTTTGGCGCATGTAATGCAGCATTTGCGCGAATGGATTGCGTTGGGTCTCCTGATACTTCGTGGCAGCGGGGTAAATCAGAACGTGATTCCTGTCGGATTCGGTCTTGATCCCGGCGCGAATCCGTCTTGGCAGGGAATCATCTTTCAGTAGGCACCAATCAATTGAACCATGAATCTTGAAAACACGGGCGGACTTTCCGTCAGGTCTGAAAGCGCTTGGTTCCCACCACCCTGTTGCCGCACCTGTGAAGCCGTCGCAATAGACCACTCGTTCAAGCCCAAGCGCATCTTCAATCAGCGTGTCGTAATTGAGGACAAAATAATCGACGCCTCTACCCGCCTTGCCCGCCTGCAACGAACCGTGTATTGCCCTGACGAATTGCTGATGCGTCGCGATGTTGACTTCTTTGTCACCGATGGTGGAAGAAACGGCTCCTTTTATCTCGTCGAGTGCGGTTTGAAGTTCAGTTGCGTCTCTCTCCTGATCTCCCACTGACACTTTGGACTGTGTCGCTCCACGCCGGGTGCGTCTTTCCGCAATGGAAAGAAGATCGACGATCTCGCTCATGTAGTCTTCGATAGTGGCAGAAGAAGCGCCTGAGAATAACTCCTGAACTTTGCCGAGGAGTTTCTTGGTCTCTTCGCCGATTCTGTCGTGGTCCAACACTGTGTTCGTAAGTTCTGGCATCAAGGGGAGTCCGGCGATTTTGCTGCATCCTGCCCCAAGAAGAAATGCAAGCCGACTCTGAGATAGCAAGTCTCGCATATCTTCGACGACATCCTTCAGTTCGGGCGAGGAAAAGACTGATAAGTCGTCACTCATTGAAATCTCCTTCTTGGGCCTAACGATCAGGCTCACCGATGAGCGCCGACAAGAACCTTCTGACGACACAGTGGCCATGTGAGCTGCAACACCTGTCTCACTGCGTGTGCGGGGCGCTCATTCGGTGCATCCGCCTGTCAGGTCTGTCCACTTTTTAGCAACTCCACCAATCGTCGATAGAACGACACGGCATTCGTAATGGATCCAATCTTCAGCTTAAGCGACTTTGCCGCACTGCACTTGTAGATCTTCTTAAGCTGATTCAGATCGTTCTCTAGTATCTTGGCCTGACCTCCTCCATGCACAATGGCATTCCGTCTCGAGTAGAGCCAGTCAGCGTATCCGAGAAGAGAGCAAGGGATCTTTGAATCTTGTGGCTTGAACCTGCCAGTCACGTCGCCTGTGGCCGGATTAACACGCGGAATATCGCAGTTTTCTGACGGGGCTAGGGCCTCGAAAAGCTTTCTCAGCTTTTTCGAATGGCGTTCCCTCAAGATTCCATTTCTCATAACGCCTTCTGCCCGATCCTTCAGGCGGTCTTGGCAAGTGTTCGGCTCGGTCATGAGCCGCAAAACCTCTCCTTCGGTGAGAGGGTCCTTCAATTCTTGAAGAATCTCCGATAACAAGGGTTCTTCAAGTGCGTTATCTAGAAGCGAATGGTCCACCGTTCCATCAAACCGGTCGACGATGTTCGTATAAACCAACTTCTGAAGGTGACGCCGACTTTGTTCGGCAACCTTCTCCAATTCGCCTACGGCTGAGGACACCTCGCGATCAAGAAATGCGACAAAATCGTCGAGACGCTGGTAGTTCATGCCTAGGCTCTAACTTCTGGTCAGGTGGTTTCCAGACAAACCTGGTCAGGGGTTTTACTTCCAGGTAATACGAATATATGAACTCGCTGGAGCCTGTTGATTCCAGATGACTTTTCGCGATTTGGGATGAAAGGGCGCTTCTTATATGGTTTCCACTTAACATGCATCGCTTTCCGCCTCACAAATTATCCATCGGGCTCTTCGCTCCCTTGCCGCCTTGTTTGAGGACATGCGCCTAGATCATCCTCGGCCTGTCCCAACTGCCCAAATTCTCTCCATTCCCTACGGAAAGATACCAAACATGGGTCGGGAAACAAGCGCGAATTTGAGACCACAGATGGGAATCCCCCATCGGGTGAGAAGGTGGAGAGCGCATTTCTGCGCCCTCCGGGTGGCCATTCCACCATTCGAGAGGACCCGGCCTGGCCGATCCCGGTTCCCTGTCACCAGTCCCTCCGGTTGCGCGTGACATACAGCCAGAACGCGACCTGAAGCATGGCGGCTGTTGGGAACGCCAGGATGGCGTTGGCAATCTCTCGGATGCCGCTGTCCAGGTCCATTGTGGTCACCTCCTCTCTCGATGTCTTGATGGCCGATCCGCCTCGATGAGGCATCCGGGAGAAACGCGGCGGTTGATAAGAGGCTTTGGGATTTACTCTTCGCGGGTGGGAGGTGAAGAGCCTTTATTCAGTCGAGCCAGGAATCAGAGGAAGAATCCAAAACGCAGAAGATGCGGACTTCGGTCGGCAACTGTCGCAGGAGGGCCTGCGCTGTTTCCCGGTCCGTCGCTACGACCGTCACCGCCACACCCGCCCGTTGACACTTCTCCACATTCGCCTTTGCATCCGACTTCCCTGTCTCAACCTCGATGGCGTGAGGACCGTCTTTAGTCTGCACGAGGATGTCGACAGCCCCGCCGGTTTTGAGTGGGGCTTCGACGGTGACTTCGAGGCCCCGCGCTCGTAGGTCGGCGGCGATTTTGTGTTTCCAGTATTCGTGGATGAGACCGCCGTGGCGGGCGGGGATTTCGGGGATGCCGATTTCGAGGGCGAGGAGGGAGCGGCCTTTGGGGGTGAGGTCGAGGAGGACCACGGCTCCGGAGCGGGTGGGGATGCGGACTTGTTCCGCGTAGCCCTCGCGGGTGGAGACCTCCTTGAGGTGATTGCCTTTTCTTCGGCTGATTTTCAAACGCTTATAGCGCTCCACCATGCCTGCCAGGGGGTGGTGGAGCACATCGAGCAGTAGGTCCCGGACTGATTCCGTCGTTGTGGTGGTGTTTTCCTCATCTGTTTGTGGAAGGGCTTCCTCGGACCGATTCCCGTCGATTGGAAATGCAGTAGGGCTGGTATCGCTGGAATATCTCTGCATGTGGGTTCGGATCTCGTCGTCCGTGACTATTTGGTTCTTAATGGGGGCGTGGACGGTTTTGA
Organism: uncultured bacterium; assembly: GCA_964481775.1. GTDB lineage: Bacteria > Hinthialibacterota > Hinthialibacteria > OLB16 > OLB16 > OLB16. The sequence continues at coordinate 35,489 of CAYZUX010000020.1, forward strand.
GTTGGAAGGTGCGTGGGTGGCGGCTTTGGAGTTTGACCAGGCATTGTCCGATGGGGAGTTGGCCGAGCGCATCCTTCTGTTCCTCCTCCAAGAGGAGGTAGTTGGAGGCGGTGTTGACGTCTTCGCGGGCTTTGAGGTTGAAGGTGAAGGTGAGGTTGGTGTTTCCGAGGGCGGGGAGGCTGATCAAGCTGGGGTGCTGGTCGATCAAGACGATGGCTTCGCCGAGTTCGCGGACTTCTCGAAAGAGCATGTCCACGATGGTTTCGCGTGCACCTGGGGCTTGGCGGTGGAGGACGTGGTGCGCCTCTTCGATAATGATTCCGTGGTGGAATCGCTCACGGGGTCCGCCCTGGTTGAGGCGGTAGTGGTGGGTCCAGAGCATAATGCTTTCGATGAGGAAGATTTTGTCGATGGTGGTGAGGCTGTCGAGTTCGAGGATGACGGGGTGTTGCAGCAATTCGGCGAGGTTGGTGCCGCTTTGGACGTTGACCACCTTACCCATTTCGCCGTAGCAGAGGGCTCCCATGGCGCGCAGGGTCGAGGCCATCCAGTTGGCCGCGCGCCCGGTGACTTTCATCGTTTGGACTTCTTGCAGCAGGTCTTTCATGGTGGGATACACACTGACGGTGCCGCTGTAGACTCCGTGTTTACGGTAGAGTTGGTCGAGGGCCATCTGCAGCAAATACATGACTCCTTCGCCGACGTAGGTGGCGTGGGAGAGGATCTCGATGAGTTTCTTGACCCATGAAGAAGGCTCAGTCCCTGGCGGGGGGATGAGCGGATTGAAGCGGAATGGAGCCACATCTCGTCCGACCGTGTAGACCCGAATCTGGTCGCGGGCTTGGCTTCGGAGGAGCGCGCGGTAGTTCTTTTTCCAGTCGAGGACCAGGAAGGGTTTTCCTTTCAGAAGGAGTGCGCCGAGTAGGGTGTAGCAGAGGTTGGTCTTGCCTGAGCCGCTTCGTCCGAGGATGGCAGTGTGCTGAAGCCATTCGTCTTCTCGGATGCCGAAGTGCCCGAATGTCTTTCCTTTGTGGATGACGTGGCCCACGGGATACTCACCCTGCGTAAATTCTTGAGGTGGTGGGAGAAAGAGGGACCTGCTTTGATCAGGTTGGTCCTGAAGGTATTGCAGACTTAATGCTGCAAGAAGCCGTTCAATCTGTTTGCGACCTTCAAGGTCCTGAATCTGCCAGGCTTGCCAGAGCCTGTCGGCTTTCGCGCCGAGGAAGGGTTTGAGTTGTTTGCAGGTGTCGTCCACGTCCAGCATGAGGAATCACCGGGAAAGGAGTCCGGATTGCGCCCGCAGAATGGGTTGTTAGCAGAATGTGCGGGTGCAGGCGCTCTGTTCCGAACTTTAGGGCTTGCTTGATTTGACGGGTGTGGTTCGGACTATCACGACTCGGTGGTAGTAGAGTGTCCGGGTGACATTCGGCCTCCATTTCCTCTTGAGCCATTGCCTGATCCGTCCGAGTTTAGTCTTGGGTTTGCGCATACGAGATGCACCTCCGGTGGGTTGTTACTTTCAAAGGAAAACGAAAGGGGTTCTTAAACGTTGTGCCGGTGAAAAGGTTGGAGAGCACCTTTCGGCACTCTCCGGATCGGCCAGGTTGGGTCCCGTTGTTCGGGAGACTTTCTCCTGGTGACCTCTCCTCTCCCGTCCGTCAGTAGGGTCGTCGGTCGCGCCAGATGTAGATCCAGAACGCGACGATGAGCATGGCTGCGGTGGGGAAGTTGAGGATGGCGCTGAGGATTCCTTTTACGCCTTCATCCAGGGTCATGGTTTCCACCTCCTCTCTCGAATCTTTGTTTGGGCTTTGGTTTGGCCGCTTTGCCTTGAGGGTTCAAGGCATGGTTTGGGAGTGGGGTGGTGGTTATGACTGTTTGGGTGGGGAGGTTTGTCTTGCCGGAATGCCCGCTCGGAAAAATAGTAAGGTTTATATAGCAGCGCCTCTTGAAAGGTGCCTGTTGAGAGGTTGAATGGTTTGGTCGAGGACTTCCGGAGTGGTATTGAGAATGCGCTGACAGATTTCCCCCGACTCTATGACTCAACTTGGCCCTTGGTGGATGCGTTGATCTTCACGTTGATCTTTGTCGGGCTGGCGCGTGTCGTTTTCGAGAAACGGTTCCCAGGCAATGGCGGCAAGGGTTTGATTATTGGGATGGGGATTGCGCTGTCGGTGGCGATGGTGTGGGCGGAGATTCAGTATCATTTGTCGCTCAAGTCGCTGGGACCGTACGCATTAGGATTGGTGGCCATTCTGCTTTCTTTCATGGTGTTTCAAACGGGGCGCGCGCTGGGGTTGGGCAAGATTGCCTCGGCGTCTTTGGTAATCTTCTTGGGTCTTCCGATTGTGAGTCAGGTTCTTCCGGGGTTCACGCAGTTGTTTGCCGAGGCCTTGCCTTTGGTAATCATGATTTGGCTGGCGTCTGGTGCAGCGACTGGTGTGGGGACTTGGCGTTTGGGTCATGAGTCGTTGCGTCATTTCCGTGAGGGCCATGTTGTGCCGGTGGAGGGCGCGGATCGGGAGATCGGAGAACTCAAGTCTCTCGACAAGCGCGAGAAGCGTGACGTCAAGAAGGCTTACCGCCAGTCGGAAAAAGCGGTTGCGACCTTGAGGAGGGTTCGGTCGGATCTGGAGCGGTATGGGGTGTCCGAGGAGGGTCGTGAACTGATCAGCGGCGATCTTCACCGCCTCAATAAAGAGGAGCATGAGATCGTTCAGGACTTGCAGGATCTTCAGTCGGTCATCAACCGGATTTGGAATGTGGACCGGAATTTGTATGGTCAGATTCGTGTGGCTCTCAAGCATTCGATGGGTGGTCAGCGGGATGTGGAGCGTCGGGCGGAGGGTGATGCGGTGCGGGAGTTGACCCTGCAGCAGGCGCTGAATGCTCTGCGTCAAAGGTTCAGTCAGTATGACCAAGCATTCAAGCAAGCGGTCAACCAGGCGATTTTAGAGATTCGGCGGGCGCGAACTGAGGAGGCCATCCGCTGGGTTAATCATGCGATTCACTGGGAGATGAAGGCTTCGATGATTCTAAAAGATTTACGTTCCGCTCAGGGTGAGGCTCATCGTGCTCTCAAGCGGTTGCGTGGCGAGGTGAGTGAGGCTGCATGAGACCGAGACTGTCTTGGATCCCCGGTCCATCAGGTCCGATGGACCGTGCGTTCTATGAGGTAGACGCTATGGAAGTGAGGATCCGCCGAGAATGGTTTATGCGCCGGGGTGAGAAGCATGAGCGCGAGTCTGTTCCTCCCGAGATGGACTGAGGTGTTGCTGGCATTGGACCGGTTAGAGCCCCACCAGCGATACTTTCAACGTGTGCTGCGTGAGTCAGGTTTAGCCGCAAGTTATATTCGAGAGGTTCTGAAGGCTTTGAAAGACCAGGGCTTCATTGATGTGAAAAGGTCGGGCGGGATCAACCGGCTGGTGCTGACTGCGTCGGGGAATCAGCTTCTGTTTCATTTCGTGGAGGCGCGTAGGCTACTCAAGTCCAGTGTTCCGGCTACTTCTGGTTGAAGAAGGAGTAGGTCCACAGGTCTCCTTTATACTTGTCCCATTTCTCGATGAAGTCAGTGAGGAGCATGGCTTGGTCTTTCCAGGCTTGGGTTTCTTCTTGGCGTTGCTGGTGTTCGAGTTCTTGGATTTGTCGGCTGAAGGTGAGTCTTCGTTGGTCGATTCCTCGGTTGGTGCCGGGATAGAAGTCCCAGAGGTGCATGATTTGGGATTTACAGTAGGCGATGCTTTCTTCGATCTCGGCGAAGTGTTGGGATTTGATGTTTTCCCGTTCGGTGAGTTGTCGAGCTAGGAGGTCGATTCCGAAGCGGTCCTGGCTGAGTTGGTCGTTGAAGAAGGTGTCTACATCAGTGGGATTAGTTGAGAAGGTGACCGGTAGGCCAGCTTGACCACTGAGTGTTTCGAGGAGGCTGGGTGGTCCCGGAGGCGCATCATCCAGTCGGTGCCATTCCATGGGTCGGATTGAGTAGATGGCGTTTCGTGTGACCTTGTAGTGGTAATGGTCTTGGTGGTTCATTTCGGGATCACCTCGTTCTTGCGAGGTTTTCCATCGAGGTAGGTGACCATGATGGGTCTTCCGTCTGGGTCTTTGGCGGCGTAGCAACAGAGTTTTTGGCCTTGTTCGAGGGCGAGGCCAGTGGCTACAAGTTTGTTGATGGTGATGCGGCTTGTTCCTTTGCGGTTTTTCTGGACTGGGCTGGTCCAGCCGAAGAGGTCGAAGTTAGGGTTAAGGATCCAGGTGTTGTTCATGGTGGTTCATCCCACCACTTGGTGGTGTTACCACTCGGAAGGACGAACAACTTTATATACTTTGTGCCGCTCCTCAGGAGAGGGTCAGGTGGAGTTCTCGCAATTTCTCTCCTTGGCCAAGTTTCTTCGTTGCCTTCGCGAGGTGGCGGACTAGCGTCCCATCACTTGAGAGGTTGTTGAGGAAGGTGTGGATCTGATTCATCTGATCGCGGAGATGAGCCAGGTCTTCCTTGAGGACAACGTTCTCGCGTTTGAGATTATCCACAGATTCAGTACGGACTGCTTGCACACTCTCCCGGTCAGTGAGGGCTTCACGGTCAATGTAGCGGTCGGGCATGTTGGAACTGTAACTCCAACCGTATCGGTAGCAGAACGTGGCACGCGAGAGCTTGGAGGCATAATAAGTGGCGCTGCTATGGCGCAAGAGATGGGGATGGACCTTGCGGCCGATGGCACGAACCCCCATGAGGCGCAGCATCTTGGCGAGGTTGCCGTAGGATATAGGGAACAACAGGTCGTTGGAGGATGCGGGTTTGTGAAAGTCCAGGTAGAGATTGAGTGCCGGTGAGGCGATGGGGAGAAGGACCGTTCTAGGCTTGGTCTTGGAGTGCTCAATACGGATCCGGTAGACCCTTTCGCCGCGTTCATCCTTGGATTCGTCCAAGTTTCTCAGACGGATGTTGAGGAATTCTTCAGCGCGCGCCCCCGAGTCGAAGAGAGTCCAGAGAATGGCCCGGTCTCTGGGGGAATGGGCGAGCTCACTCATTCTCTCAATTTCCTCCTTCCTTACGCAAGGGATCTCGATCCGGATATCCCGGGTGTCAATCCAACGCACGATGGGCGGGTAGGTTTCGTTGTCCCCGAGGAGCCACTTGTAGAACTTGCGCAGGGCGATCTTCAGGTCGCGCTTGGTGTTGGCCTGGAATGGCTTGCCGGATTTGCTCGAAATCCGGTCCTTTTCAAGGTCGAGAACGAACGTTTCCATTTCCTCCTGGGTGAGGGCATCGAAATCCTTCTTGAGCCAAGCGGCCAAGTGGCGCAAGAGGAACAAATACTTGAGGACGCGCGCTGTTCCGAGTTGCCGCTTCTGTCCGGTAAGGACGGTCTTGCCCAGTTCGCAGTCGCGGATGAAGTCCCGGATGAACCGTTTGTTCTTGTCGCTGATAGCTGGGTCGCCAAGGAGTTTCTTCTCCTGGGATTGGTGTCGCAACCAGAGGTTGTGGATGTCGAGTTTCCCGTTGGGGAGGATGGTTTTTTGTCTCATGCAGGGTGGGATAGAGGTCCTCCTATATAAAGGTTTCCACGGGCCTTTAACCCTACGGTAGAGGGCCCGTCAGAGGCCTCCTACTCCAGAGTAAAAGGCCCTAACGACTGTGTCCTGTCTGGGAGTAACAGGAAGGGTTTTGGGCTGGATTGGTATCGGAAGGTTCTTTGTCTTTTGTAGAGAGGTCGATCTTTCGCAAGTTGATGTACTCGCGCCATAGCCGGTCGATCCAGGTATCTGATTGTAAGTGGTTTGTGGGTATCATGCCGGAGTGGTATCGTGGCGAACAGATAAAGGTTTGGGAGGGGAATCGGGGGCGGAGGTGCACGATCACGGTTTCGATGAGTGGGACAGCGTGTCTCTGTTCTATCGGGTCGGTTGACATTCGAGTTTCATGGTTCTGGCGGTTGATCGGCTCCGGGAGACGACCCCAGGGTGCGGGTCTGAAGTCAGGAGTCCTGGCGTTCAGAACGAGCAATAACTGTCAATAACGGGGATTGACCAATCTTGACAGGGGTAGATAATGGCCCAGAGGTAGAAAGGTGAACGAGTGCCAAACAAGCCTGCGGAAGTCTTAACCATCCATGAACTGGCGGTCTACCTGAGAGTCCCCAAATCGACCCTCTACAAGCTCGTGCGCGAGGGGAAAGTCCCTTGCCAGAAGGTGGGCCGTCACTGGCGGTTTCGAAAGGATGCCATCGATCGGTGGCTGGGTGAGGCACGACCGGAAGGAAAGATGTTGGAGGATGAACGGTAGTGGCTGGTCCCCTTCATGAGCTGAGAGAAATCGTGGCCGAGGGAGAGTCAGAACGCTTTGAGTTCAAACGCTCCACGGGGCAGCGAACCGAGGCGGCGAAGACCGTTTGCGCCATGCTCAACGGACTCGGCGGCTTTGTCCTGTTCGGCGTAACGGACAAGGGCGAGGTCATCGGCCAGCAGGTCACCGCGAAGACGCTTGAGGATGTCACGGCGGAAATCCGAAGGATCGAACCGCCAGCGTTTCCTGACATCGAAACGATCAACATTGGGAAAGGACAGTCCGTGATCTTGGTTCGTGTGCCCGGAGGCAGTGGTCTCTACACTTTCGACAATCGCCCCTTTCTGCGGCAAGGCCCTACCACTCGTGTCATGCCTCGCGACGAGTACGCGCGGCGGCTCATGGAACGGCTTCATGCCCATAGACGCTGGGAGAATGAACCTGTCGCCGAGGGTGTTTCCATCGAGGACCTCGATGGGGAGGAGATTCAGATCACCCTAGACAACGCCATCCATCTGGGCAGGCTCGAAGCCACCGACCGGCGCGATCCCGCATCCGTTCTCCGTGGGTTGGAACTGATCCGCGACGGCAATCTCCTGAACGCGGCGGTGTCGCTCTATGGCAAGAGCGACCGTCTCAAGACCCTCTACCCGCAGATGGGCATCCGTCTGGGGCGTTTTCGCGGGAAGAACCGCTTGGCCGACTTTTCCGATAACCGCCAGTACTGGGGACACGCCTTCGCGCTCCTCCGGAGAGCCGAGTCCTTCCTGATGGATCATGTGCCCATCGCCGGGCGTGTGGTGTCCGGGAAGATGATCCGCGAAGACCAGCCCTGGTACCCACCCCGCGCCACCCGCGAGGCCTTGGCCAATGCCCTGTGCCACCGCGATTACACGATTCCGGGCGGCGCGGTGGCGGTTGCGATGTATGACGACCACCTTGAGATCACCAATCCGGGCGCGCTCCAGTTTGGCATCACTCCCGAGAAACTGGCCCAACCCCACGAGTCCCGCCCCTGGAACCCCATCATCGCCAACGTCTTCTATCGGGCCGGAATCATCGAACGTTGGGGCAGCGGCACCCTGAACATCATCGACTGGTGTACGGAGAACGGCAATCCGAAACCCACCTGGCGCGAGCAGGCCGGATCGGTATATGTCACCTTTCTCCCTGCCGCCTTGCCCGCGACTCCGAAAGTGACCCCCCATGTCACCCCCCAAGTCACCCCTCAAGTTGAACGCCTTTTGACTGTGAGCGAGGGGGAATTGCTGAGGGAAGAACTCCAAGAGCTCACCGGGATTCTTGACCGAAAATATTTTCGAACCGAGTTCCTGCATCCTGCGCTTGAGGCCGGATTGATCGAGATGACGATTCCGGACAAGCCGAGAAGCAGCAAGCAAAAGTACCGGATCACTGAGAAGGGCCGACAGTATCTTAAGGGGCGAAAGGAGACCAAGACATGAGCAAAGG
>CAYZUX010000021.1:0-41741 GCA_964481775.1 uncultured bacterium
CAACTGCGGTTCGATAGTGTTTCACAGGGAGATGTCAAAGGGGAAGACTTGCTTGGCCAGGCTGTTTTGATCGTGTTTTTCGATCCCGGGTGCTCCAAGTGCGCCAGCAAACTCCCCACTTTTGAAAAGATCCGCAAGACATTTGAATCCGAGGGAGTCACTTTTATTGGGATGTCTTCTTCCGGTGGAGGTATCACGAACATTGCGAAAAATTATGGATACGAATGGATTTGGGCTAAGAACTCTCCCGGTTTAAGGCCAAAACTCCAGGCCCATAAATCATTTGAATGTTTCCTTTTTGATCGTACCGGGAAGATCGCCTACCGGTTCCCCATCGATGAAAAGGACTGGAAGCTGCACCTTGAAATCGGGTTGGGCTCCGTGCTTGAACGTGCCTTGGATCTGAGTGACATCTCACAAGCATTCGTCGGTTCACAGATCTGCGGCATGTGTCATCCCAAGGAATATGCGGATTGGGCGAAGACCCCTCACGCGAATGCTTATCAGACTCTGGTGACCAGCAATAACACGAATCGAATGGAATGCCATTCCTGTCATGTGACTGGCGAACAGGGACGCGGTGCCCGTCCCTGGCAACGAACGCCCAAAGAACTCCAGGAGATCGGATGCGAGGAGTGCCATGGCCCCGGTGGCCCTCACCGAACCAAGCCTTTCCCGCAAGCCAGCCTGTACAGTTCCAAGGAGGAGTCCTGCAAGCGTTGCCATGACCCTGGATTGGCAGGATGCTCGAGTTCATGGGATGAGCCAAAATGGGACTATGCCACAGCCCTGAAAGCTGCCGTTCATGCAACTGCGTCGCAAGCATCCGGATTGAAAACGAGTAATGCCGGTATAGAGGCGGGTACCAAGTAGCAACCCTTTCCCTCACAAGGGATCGGGAAGGATGCAACGAATGGCTGACGAACCCAAATGTCCTAACTGTGGGGCCGAGGTGGACATCGGGCAAAAGATGTGTGCCTGGTGTGGCTTTGATCTACCAAAGGTCCCTCCCGCCAATACCTCTCAACCGGCCACAACGGCTGATTCGGGTCCAAAGACCTCACCATCCCGAGCTGACCAGCCCGTGTCAAAGGGACCGGTTTCCTCTACCGGATTCAGCTCGATCGAGGAAGCAAGAAAACTGGCGCGCTCCGGAAATCTTGATGGAGCCCTCATGACGTTTGAATACATACTGAGTAAAGAACCCTATCATCAGGAAGCACTCTTTGGCTTGGGAGGGGTTCACTTCAAGAAGGGAGATAAGCGCAAAGCCGCGGAGGCATGGCGAAAACTTCAGGATATCAACCCGGACTATCCCCACATCGACAGCTGGGTAGCTCAAGTCCAGGATGCCCCTGTTACTCCTCCCGTTTCTCCCGCTCCCAAACCACAATCCCCACCAGCCGCGCCGCCTGCCTTTTCACGCAGACCGGCTCAACGTCCACCCCATGACATCGATTCTGACCACGAAACCAGGATACACTCGGGAGATGACGATTGGACAAGGCAGTCTGTCCGGGTTGATGTCGCCCAGAGGGAAGCGGTGGAAGAACAAGTCATCGAAGAACCGGCCCCAAGAAGAAGCGAGCCGATTCCGGCATTCAAACCCAACCCGATCCCCATCTGGGTGACGCCTCTCAGCTGGATCCTGGTAATCGGGTATGCCGTCCTCTTTGTGGGAGTCTATTTCCTGACTGAATAACAGGATTTGATTGGATGGAAAGATCAAGGGCCAGGCGGGAACATCCCACCTGGCCCTTTTTCATGTTCCTAACGGCGTCCACGGTTACCGCGATCACCACCACGGCCCCCACGATCACCACTGCCCCGATGACGGTCTCCGCCGCCATCACGGTCACCACGACCGCCTCCCGAGGAGCCACGAACACCTTTACGCAGGATTTCATCCATCGCAAGGCTGGTGTCCTCGCCCGCGAGTTCAGCGTCAGCGATCTTTTTGCTCAGGTTGATACGTCCCTGGTCATCGATCTCCACCACCTTGACCTGGATGGTGTCACCGACACGGACCACATCCTCCACCCGTTCCACGCGGTAAGGAGCCAGCTGCGAGATATGCACTAATCCTTCACGTGAGGGGAGGATTTCCACAAAAGCCCCGAAGGTCATGAGACGCACCACCTTGCCCTCATAAATACGGCCTACTTCGACATCGCTGGTAAGGTAGTCGACCATCTCGCGAGCCTTGCGAAGGGCGCCGCCATCCGGGCTGGCGATCACCACCTGTCCGGTATCATCCACATCAATCTTGACTCCAGTTTCGGCGATGATGCCGCGAATGGTCTTTCCCCCAGGTCCGATCAGATCGCGAATCTTATCCACATCGATCTGGAGCATCTCGATGCGTGGTGCATGAGGTTTCAATTCGGAACGTGGAGTGGATAGTGCCTCGGCCATCTTGTCGAGAATATGAATTCTTCCCTGACGCGCCTGTTCGAGGGCCTCGGCCATCAGTTCGCGTGAAATGCCGGCGATCTTGATATCCATCTGCAGAGCGGTGATCCCATTGCGGGTGCCAGTCACCTTGAAGTCCATATCTCCCAGATGATCTTCCATACCCAGAATGTCGGAAAGGATGGCGTAACGATCGCCTTCCTTGATCAGTCCCATCGCGATACCAGCGACTGGTTCTGAAATAGGAACACCCGCATCCATCAGGGAGAGGCAACCCGCACAGACAGTGGCCATCGAGGAAGAGCCATTCGATTCGAGGATGTCGGAGACCACCCGGATGGTGTATGGGAAAGCCTCCCTGGTGGGAAGCACGGGCGCCAAGGCTCGTTCGGCAAGCGCCCCGTGTCCAATCTCGCGGCGCCCGGGGCCACGGATCGGCTTGACTTCGCCAGTACTGAAGGGGGGAAAATTATAGTGCAGATAGTAGTGACGGCGGTATTCCGGAACCAGGGTATCGATGATGAGTTCATCGGTGGAAGTTCCCAGTGTGGTGGTCCCAAGCGCTTGAGTTTCCCCGCGTGTAAAGAGCGCAGAACCATGGGCACGCGGAACGAAACCGACTTCGGCGGAGATGGGACGGATGTCTTTAGTCCCACGTCCATCGGCACGGACACCCTCCTCGATGACCATACGGCGCATTTCGTTGGCCTCGATGTCATGGAACAAGCCGCCCAGTTCCTTGGATGCATCGTCATAGGAAGGATCTTCTTCTTCGGGAAGAAGGTCAGCGGAAACCTCATCCAACAGGCGTTCGAGCGCCTCGTGACGTGCTTCTTTACCCTGGGTGAGAATGGCTTCTTTCAACTTGTGCCGGACACTCGCTTCCAGGCGCGATGCAAGATCATTATTTCGACAGACTTCCTTGACAGGCACCTTGGGTTTCCCAGCCAGGGACTTGAGTTCCTGGACCAGGTCCGCGATTTCACCGATCACACGGTGGCCTTCCTCAAGGGCTGCAATCATTTCAGCCTCGGTAAGCATCTTGGCGCCACTCTCCACCATCATGATGGCGTCCCTGGTGCCGGCGATAGTGAGGTTAAGGCGGGATTCCTCGAGCTCATCATAAGTCGGATTGATCAGGAATCGAGAACCGATCATGCCAACCCGAACCGCACCCAAACATGGCTCGAAGGGTATATCTGAGATCGCCAGGGCCGCAAAAGCCGCAATCATCGAGGGAATGTCGGGATCGGTGTTCTGATCAGCGGAGAAGACAGTCACCATCACCTGTGTCTCAAGATTGAAACCATCGGGGAAAAGGGGACGCATGGGGCGATCGATGAGCCTCGAGGTCAAAGTCTCCTTGTCGGAGGGACGGGATTCTCTCTTGAAGAAACCTCCGGGGATCTTCCCGGCGGCAAAGTGTTTTTCACGGTAGTCGACCGTAAGCGGAAAGAAGTCGAGTCCTTCCCTTCCCTTGGTGTCCATGACCGCGCAGGCCAGAACCATGGTGTCGCCATACCGGACCACGACGGATCCATTGGCTTGCTTGGCAAGATGACCGGTCTCGATGACCAGATTCCTGCCCGCGATTTCGCGTTCAACTGATTTTTTCATTTTCTGTGCTTTCCCCACTGGAAAGTGAGGACTTTCCGCGGATGCGGAACAGTCAGGAATCCCCGCTAGGGTGGATTTATACCCCCCGGGTGGATGAACAGGTTGTTCCAGTGGATCGAAATTGGACTACTATCGAAGGGGAAACCTGAGTTGATGGTGGGAATCAGATTGTGGGTTCCCTTCCATTAAGAGGGAAGAACTTGGGTAGGACACTCACCCTGCATCGTCTTCTCATTCGACAAGACGATGGAAGGTATTTGTCCTACGTCTATTCCTCCCTGATTTCCCCCTCGTCCTGATAGCCCCGCCAGGCGAGGCTATGTCTCCCCTTATTGGGGCCATTTCAACTGTAACAGATAGGTGATGACCCCGGAAGGGCCATCGGGGCTACACCATTCCTATCGGCGCAGCCCCAGTCTCTCGGTGATCTTGCGATAACGATCGAGCTCATTGCTTCTCAGGTACTCCAGCAAACGGCGCCTCTGACCCACTAACATCAACAATCCACGCCGGGAATGATGGTCCTTGGCATGTACCTTGAAGTGGTCGGTCAGGTTCTTGATTCGTTCGGTCAGAATGGCGATTTGGACTTCGGGAGAACCGGTATCCTTCTCATGAACCCGGTGTTCCTTGATGAGCTCATTCTTGCGTCCTGCAGTGATACTCACGTTGCTTTCACCTCCTTTCACTCTGAAAAAATGACAAAACTCTACTCTAATGCCCCTCCCAGGAGAGGCACACCAGAGGCGTATCATCCCAGAATCGAGATCATCGTCAAGACCTCTCTACCGCTCTCAACTTGGCCCCCATCTTGATGCTGGTGATTGAAGGCTTACAGGCACTGAGGATCAATCATTCCAGCGAAACCCACACACTTTTCGTTTCAAGATAATTGGCCAGTGCATACTTGCCAAGCTCACGGCCAATCCCGCTTTCCTTGTATCCTCCAAAGGGAGAAGCCGCATCAAAGGAGTTGTAAGTGTTGATCCAGACCACTCCCGCTCTCAGCTTCCGAGCGATGGTGTGTGCCTTCTTGATATCCCGTGTCCAGACAGCGGCAGAGAGTCCATAGTTGGTGCGGTTCCCACGTTGGATCGCTTCGCTGGCATCGGAGAAACGGATGGCCGACACCACCGGCCCGAAGATTTCCTCGCGTGCGATCCTCATGGAGTCTTTCACCTCGGAAAAGATGGTGGGTTTCATGAAATACCCCTTCCCTGCGGTCGTGTTGCGTTCTCCGCCCGTGACCACCTTGGCTCCCTCCTGTTTGCCGCTTTGGCAGTAATCCAGAATCCGGTCCAGCTGTTCCTGAGAAACCTGCGCGCCCATTTCAGTACTGGGATCGAGGGGATCTCCCACTTTGATGGCCTCGGCGAAAGATCCCAACTTGGATACCACTTCATCATGAACCTTATCTTCGACAAACAGGCGCGACCCGGCACAGCAGACCTCGCCCTGGTTAAAGAAGATCCCTGTAATCGCCCCCTTAACCGCATCGTCAATGCAGGCGTCGGATAAGACAATGTTGGGAGCTTTGCCGCCCAGCTCCAGGGTCACCCGTTTGAGGTTACTTTTGGCCGCCATTTCCATGATCAGACGTCCAACCTCGGTGGAGCCGGTGAAGGCTACCTTGTCGACATCCATATGAGAGGCGATCGCAGCGCCGGCAGTCGGTCCAAATCCAGGAAGGATGTTGACAACCCCTTCTGGAAAACCGGCCTCCAGGATCAGCTCGCCCAGACGGAGCGCGGAGAGAGGAGTCTGCTCAGCAGGTTTGAGCACTGAAGTACAACCGGTGGCGAGCGCCGGTCCCAGTTTCCAGGCGGCCATGAGGAGAGGGAAATTCCAGGGAATGATCTGCCCAACCACTCCCACTGGCTCTTTCAGGGTATAGTTCAGGAAAGGCCCGCTCACGGGGATGGTATCGCCTTCGATTTTGTCCGCCCAACCGGCATAGTAACCCAGGCAGTCAATGACGAGGGGGAGATCGACATTCCTGGCTTCACGGATCGGCTTTCCATTATCCAGGGTTTCGATCAGCGCCAGTTCATCCGCATGATCCGCGACCAGTTGAGTCAGCTTGTACAGAAGTCTTCCGCGTTCCCTGGCACTCATACGGCTCCATGGCCCCTCCTCGAAAGCACGCCGCGCTGCCTTCACCGCACGGTCAGCATCTTCTCTATCGGCTTCCGCCACATGGGCCAGGACCTCGCCGGTGGAGGGATTCAGAGTCTCAAACTCCCTGCCAGAAATGGCATCGACAAATTTGCCATCGATGAGCAATTTCCCCTTACGTGTGATGACCTTCTCGGGTGTCAGCAATGCAACCGCCATAATCGTTACCTCCAAGTATGTGGGATACTTCAGGCTCAGGTAAACTTGACTTTAGGATGGAGATAAAGGGGTGTCAAATGGAAAAGTGAAGGGATGATCTGGCCGTTACCGATGGCTTTTGAAGTCTCTCAACGTTTTTAGGAAGAGGACCAAATCACGGACATCTATCAAGTCCACTGGAAGGCTTGGGACGAGGTTTGCAGGTGAATTTGTGGAGTCTGGCAGGTCTCGCCACCAGGTACTGAAGAGCAGCATATCCAGACCATTCAAAGTCTGATTCCCATCCAAATCCCCTGTCATGGACCCCAGGATCCTGACTGTTCCGGGAACAAGCGAATGTGCAATCGGAACCCCTTCAGTACCTGAAAGACCTGAAGGGGGAAGCATCAACGGCTCGTTCACAGGGGGAGCAAAACCAATCGGGTAAGAGCCTGCAGGGGCGTCTTCAGATAGAGACATCCGAAGATAAAGGATGATTCCATCGTGACCATCAAACGGTGTTCTGGCCTGGGGTGAGAATGCAACGATGTTCCATTCACCCTCCCGCGGAGAGAAGACATCCAGCAGGTGGTCATCTGATAAGAGCGGTCCTTTGACTACCGAAGGTGAAAGGAACACGGTTGGATCGAACTTAAGACGGAGATGGAGGCCAACCAGGTCCTGGCTGACCGAGATCTGGATGGGTACCGTAATCGTTGCCCCAGGCGGTGAATCCAGGGATCCAATGGATAGGGTATCGGCCCATGAGTCCAGAGATAATAGAAGCAAACAACCGATGCCAAAAAGAAGGAATCTGAGGTGCCTCGTCATTTCTTGTTATCGAACCCCTTGGGCTGATGGGTCATGGATGTGATAAAATCAGAGATATCCAGGACACCATCCTCATTGGTGTCAATGTCAATGGTTGGGTCACCACCCAGCTCCAACTGACCAAGCAGGTGGGCTTTGATCAGTACGGAAGTAAAATCTTCTGGTGCTTGCCCCAGCAACTCCGCTTTTCCATCGGAACCTGCCAGACCGTTCGCACCCGTTTGACCATAATTACTATATTGCTCTCCACATTCACCGGCCGCTCCGCCACGTCCCCGGCTCCCCCCCTTCAGCCGGATTCCATTACCACCCGCAAGGTCACTCACTGCTATTGTGGGAGCCCGGTAACGCACCGAGCCGCCATTTCCACCGATG
The DNA here is from genome assembly GCA_964481775.1 of uncultured bacterium. Taxonomy (GTDB): domain Bacteria; phylum Hinthialibacterota; class Hinthialibacteria; order OLB16; family OLB16; genus OLB16. The sequence continues at coordinate 7,549 of CAYZUX010000021.1, forward strand.
CCTCCCAGTCCGCCATTTCCAGCTTGTCCATATGAAGGCAATCTGCTGCGCATATCGGGATCATTGGGGTTAGGCAACCACCCAATTCCACAGCTTGCTCCGGTTCCCCCACGCCCCCCATCTCCACCTTCGACAATGCTCTGCATCCGGAGGTACTGGCCCGCTTCCGCGATCACATACCCCGCATTCCCTGCATCACCCCCACGTAACCCGTCATTTCCTTCAAATGGAATATACCCTTCACATTCGCCACATTCAGTCCAATCACAGACACCATCTGTGCTCTGACGAAACTGTCCTCCGCCAATTCCGCCATTCCCTCCACTGGAATCGGGCCGAATCATTCCAGCAATACCCGAAATCTGTTTGATAGAACCGGTTGCATACAGGAACACTTGACCGCCATCTCCACCCTTGCCCGCATCAGCAGACATGTTCACCCCTGTTGAACAAAGCCCCGGTTCCGCGCATGTTTTCACGTAATCCCAGCTTCCATCCCGATCCTCATCAAACCATCCGCCCAATCCTACCCATCCACCTGGGCTCCCCCCACCGCCAATACCTCCATTCCCACCCAAGCCACCGATAGCCTGCAACTCACGAGTCTGGGGAGTATAGGTGGAACTCAGGATATTTCCCGCGGCACGGATTTCGATAATCCCTCCTTTTCCCCCGCGGCCACCATCTCCCCCCTGCCCGGGCATTCCAGCGTTTCCCCCATTCCCTCCAGCTCCCCCCACTGCTCCCAGAGCTAAACCCCCATCTCCACCGCTATGGCCATCACCTCCACCTCCACCACATCCACCATTCCCCCCATTTCCTCCCTTGCCGCCATTGGTATAAATCTCTCCCCCCAGCCAGACATCCCCAAAACATGTCAAGCGGAAAACTCCCCCATAACCGCCCCGCCCACCATTGGCACCATTTCCACCGCTGCCTCCCTGGGCTCCATGCCCGCCTCGGCCATTGACCTCGCATCCCCCCATTCCTATCCCGCCACTTCCGCCAATCCCTCCGTTTCCACCCTTTCCTCCGATTCCCCCATCACTGCCCGAAAGCCGGATAGCACCACGCAGGTCTACTTTCCCATGCGCGACCAAGTTGAGTTGATAGCCATCTGCACCATCCTCACCCTTGGTCGCGTCATTGAGAGCATTGGTTCCGTTTTGACCATCCTCCGCATCTATACCCCGCTTGCACACCGTGGGATCGAAACAGTATTCCTCACACACCTGGTTGTAGTCTTCGGTCCAAACAACAATTCCATCCCTTCCACCTGCTCCATCGACACCATCGGTTCCCGGTAATCCTGGCTGCCCAAAGGAATGGTTCTGGACAATCTCCGCAAATTCATCCAAGAAGAAAACCCGTCCCAAAGCATCGGCTGGACCAGTCAGGAGCAGTTGCGTATCCCCTGTCAATATCAATTTGCCTTGAATCACCACCCGTTCGTAAACATGGCTACCTGAAATCTGAAGCTGCTCGTTCTGGGATACAACCAGGGTGGTTCCATGGGAGGGGAAAACTGCAAGCGAGACTGTCAGAAGGCTTAGCGCGAGAAATCGATCAATCGACATCGGTTCACCCGGTACTGCAATGATTTATCCATACATCGGATAACCCGATAAAAAGCATCCAGGATTTCTCTTCTTACCGGTTTTTGGAACCTGATCCATTCGATCAAAATCGGAATAGAACCATACAGGTAAGCCTTGTCCAAATCAAGTAATCTTTTTCCGTTTTCAGCCAATACAACAAGGCATTACCAGGCATCCCGATTCTGAGTTGCCTGTGGTTGCCCTTGATGTTCCTATCGGATCAATTTCGGTTATCATGCCCATAAACCATATCCCAACCCGATACGATCCAAGGAGTCACCTGAAACGATGAAAATGGTGGTGGCAATCATCCGTCCCAACAAGCTGGACGACGTCAAAAAAGCGCTCGAAGAAGAGGGGATCCGGGGGATCACGATTGCGGAAGTGCACGGTCATGGACGTCAAAAAGGACACACCGAGCTTTTCCGTGGGAAAGAATATTTTGTCGACCTGGTACCCAAGACCAGAATCGAAGTGGCCACACCCGATGGGCAGGTGGAGGGAGTCATCGAATCGATCATCAAGTCTTCGCGGACAGGGGAGGTGGGAGACGGAAAGATCTTCATCATCCCGATGGAGAATGCCTACCGGATACGGACAGGCGAGACTGGCGTGGAGGCCCTTTAATCACACAGGCTCCACAAGCAAGCCCCATATCAATGAATGGGGTCCTCTTTCTGCATCAGCCGATCAAGGCTAGAATGAATGGTAACGAGGCATCACCGGTTCCATGTGGGACCGGCAGCCTCGTCATCGTGTTCTGAAAGGAAGCAATTCATGAGCAAGAACGGTAACGGAGCCCCAAAGGAACCGGCAGGCTCCACCCTCGATCATATTAACTTTGCTGGCCACTTTCCAAATTCAAGGAAGATCTACCTCCAGGGGCGGCTTTTTCCTGATGTGAGAGTCCCCATGCGTGAGATCACTCTCTCTCCGACCCAGTCAATGACGCCTGGATCTCCGGATGAGGTCAATCCTCCCGTTGTGGTTTATGACACCAGCGGCCCCTACACCGATCCTGAATATGTGGCCGATGTTCAAAGAGGGCTGCCAAGATTGCGCCAGGAGTGGATCCTCTCGAGAGGCGATACCGAGCAGACCACAGGTCTCATCAGACAGTCCTCTGAGGCGGGGCATCGTGAAGGATATCTGGACATCGGACTCCAACAATTCCCGGGGCTTGAAAGGAGGCCATTGCGCGCCAAGCCGGGAAGATGTGTCACCCAGATGCACTATGCCAAACAAGGGATGATCACCCCGGAGATGGAGTTTATCTCCATTCGTGAAAACCAGATGCGCGAGGAGATGCTGGAGCGAATGGCCAAGGCGGGAGTCCCCATGCGTCCCCAACATCCGGGTCAGGATTGGGGGGCGGCCATCCCCGCCGTGATCACACCGGAGTTTGTGCGCGATGAGGTGGCTCGTGGACGCGCTATTATCCCCGCCAATATCAACCATCCCGAATCGGAACCGATGATCATCGGTCGCAACTTCCTGGTGAAGATCAACTCCAACATCGGTAATTCAGCGACTACCTCCAGTATCGAGGAAGAGGTCGAAAAGATGATGTGGTCGGTACTGTGGGGTGCCGATACAGTCATGGACCTGTCGACCGGGAAGAGCATCCATGAAACACGTGAATGGATTCTTCGAAATTCTCCGGTTCCGATTGGTACAGTTCCGATCTACCAGGCGCTTGAAAAGGTCAATGGGAAGCCCGAGGAACTGACCTGGGAAATCTTCCGTGACACCCTGATCGAGCAAGCGGAACAAGGGGTCGATTATTTCACCATTCACGCCGGTGTACTGCTGCGCTATGTGCCATTGACTGCCAACCGTGCCACCGGCATTGTCTCACGGGGTGGTTCCATCATGGCCAAGTGGTGCCTGGCGCACCACCAGGAGAACTTCCTCTACACCCACTGGCGGGAAATCTGCGAGATCTGCGCGGCCTATGATGTTGCTTTCTCGATTGGCGATGGACTGCGTCCCGGATCCATCGCAGATGCCAATGATGAAGCCCAGTTCGCGGAGCTTTATACCCAGGGTGAGCTGACCCGCATCGCCTGGGAGTATGATGTCCAGGTGATGAATGAGGGCCCGGGGCATATCCCGATGCACATGATCCGGGAGAACATGACCAAGCAGCTCGAGTGGTGTGGGGAGGCCCCCTTCTACACCCTCGGGCCACTGACGACCGACATTGCGCCGGGATATGACCACCTTACCAGCGCCATTGGCGCGGCCATGATCGGCTGGTATGGCACCGCGATGCTCTGTTATGTGACTCCCAAGGAGCACCTTGGATTGCCGGACAAGGAAGATGTCAAGGCGGGGGTCATCGCTTACAAGATTGCGGCGCATGCGGCTGACCTCGCCAAGGGGCACCCTGGCGCACAGCTGCGTGATGATGCACTCTCCAAGGCGCGTTTCGAGTTCCGTTGGGAGGATCAGTTCAACCTCTCACTCGATCCTACCACCGCGCGGAGTTTCCATGACGCGACATTGCCCTCCCAGGCCGCCAAGCTCGCTCACTTCTGCTCGATGTGCGGGCCGCACTTCTGCTCGATGAAGATCACCCAGGATGTGCGTGATTATGCCGCCCAGAAGGGTCTTTCCGAAGATGCCGCTCTGAAGGCGGGTCTGGAGGAGAAGGCCCATGAGTTCACCGCCAAGGGGGGAGAAGTATACTCGAAGGTGTAGGGGATCGGGTTTCCACGATCAGTAAAACTTGAAGTGGTAAATTTGTACGCTTTTTTTAGCTCCCTGGCAGTCTTATATGACTCTTCAAGGGGAAACCGAGAGGAAACTCCCCTATTCACATCCCTTGAAAAAGGGGGTATCCGTGGATCCCCGCTTTGGCGGGGATGACGGTATAGACGAATCTGCTCATGAATCGTCATTCCCGCGAAAGCGGGAATCCACAACTTCATTGCAATAACGAGTTCTTCAACAAGCTGATAGCGATTGAAGTCACCACTCCATCTTTTACTTTCATTCCTTCTTCACAGGTAGTTGAATGCCAGATGAAGGTCCGATACGATGGACCTGTTAGATTGAGCCTGTGAGTTGAATGTGAACTCCACAGGCATGATTAACCGCGAACAGGCTTACAAGCGGCAATCCACTTTCGACCCATGAACTGGTGGGCGCTCAAAAAGGAGAGCAGACATGGTCGGCAAGTTCTGGAGGGCCCTGATGGCCCAAATCAACAAACTCGCCAATTTCTTCTGGCAAGCGGATCCCATAGCACAGATGCAACTCGAATATGACAACGCAGTCGAGCAGCTCAAGGAGGGCCGGGTCGGACTGGAGCAATACCGTGCCCTGGTGGAGAGAGTGACCCGTCAAGTTAAAGGCGATGAACGCCGTGTGGCCGACTTGACCGCCCAGGTCAAGGCTTATCTCAAGATCAATGACCGCACCACTGCTGGGAAGTTCGCGCTGGAGCTCCAGCGGGCCCAGAATGAGCTCAAGGAGAACCAGGACCAGCTCGCTCTGCACGAGACCAGCTATCAGAACTATTTGACCAAGATCCAACACGCCACCCGCAAACTCAATGATGTTCAAACCAAGATTCACCGCTACGACGCGGAAATCAAAATGAGTTCCGCCGAAGCGGAGATGGCCAAGCTGGCCCAGAGTTTCGACTTCGATGTCACCACCGATTTCGGCGAACTTGAAAATGTCATCCAAAACAAAATCGACCTGAACCGGGCCAAAGTACGAGTCGCCAGCGATCTTTCCCATGAAGGGATCGCCGAGATCGAAGCCGAACAACGTAAGGAGGCTTCTGAGGCTGAAGATCTCCTTCAGCAGTTCGAGGTGGATATGGGGTTGAAGACACCCGAAACCGCCAATGTTCAGCAACAGGAGAAATCACTCGGCGGTGACACAACATCCGCGGCAGAACGTGAGAGCGTATTGAAGGATGTAGAGAAGCAGCTGGGAGCGTAGCAGTCCCATTTCGAGCGTAGCAATGGATTCCCGCCTTCGCGGGAATGACGGTTCTGAAGGAGGAGCAAACCAATGGCGGATGAGCGCATCGGGGGAGGCCCCAAACCCAGTTTCTACATAGTCCTGTTCCTTGTCGTCATCGGTCTGGCGGCCTATGGTCTGCGTGACTTCATTTTTCCGAAAGGGGGAGAACCTCCTCACCCAACAACACCGATCTCTTCAGAAGATCTCCAGAAGGCCGGGCAACAAGCACCACCGGCCCAACCTGACCTTCCAGCCACCGCCGCCAAAGATGGCGCTCCGGAGGCACCCGACAACACACAGCTGACCACGGTCAAGGAGTATTCCTATGTCCCCAGCGAAAAACTCCCGCCGGTCAGCGGAGTCTCAAATTATGCTCCCATGGTGGATCGGACCGTGAAGTTTTCTCTGAATGTTTGGGCAGGCTGGGCTCCGATCATTCTCTTCAATGAAGGTAAAGGGCCAGGCAAGTTGTGGAAATCTCCCAGCGGCCAGGATTTCAAGGTGGAGCTGGTGCTGATCGATGACCCTGTGGCGATGCGTGATGCTTACGCTGGCGGCCAGGTCCACATCGGCTGGGGTACACTCGATATGGTGCCACTCTTCATGGAAGAGCTCCAAAAAGATAGCCGGGTTTATCCTCGAATCTTCCAGCAGGTGGACTGGTCGAATGGTGGTGACGGAATCGTTGTTCGGCGTAGTCACTGTAAAGACCCACAGAATCCCTCCATCGCCGACTTGCGCGGCAAGAAAGTCGTTTTGGCTCAGAACTCACCCAGCCAGTTTTTTGTTCTGAATGCCTTGATCAATGGGGGTGTCCAGCCTGCCGAGGTCAACTTTGTCTACACCGGGAACGCCTTCGAAGCCGCTGCCGCTTTTAACACCAACAAAGATATCGCGGCGTGTGTGAGTTGGGCGCCCGACATTTATAACCTGACCAAGATTTCGGATAACCACCTGCTGGTGACCACCGCTACCGCCAACAAGCTGATCGCGGATGTCTGGTTCGCCCGCGCGGACTTCGCCAAGGATCATCCGGACATCTGCGAAGGGCTGGTGCGTGGTATTTTCGAGGGCATGGAGCAGATGAAGACCGACGAGGGCCGTAAAAAGGCCGCCGGTTTTATGTCCAAAATGTATAACATCCCTGCCACTGAGTGCATGGGGATGCTCGGTGATGCCCACTCAACCAACTATGCCGAGAATCGCGACTTCTTCCTGAACCAGAACAATCCCACCAATTTTGAACGCACATGGGATACCGCCAATTATCTCTACCGGCATATCGGGAAGATTTCGCGTCCAGTGTCCTTCGATACGGTCATGGACTTCTCGGTTCTCCAGAAACTGGCAAGCGAGCCGCAATTCGCGAACAGCAAGAATGAGTATCAGGTTCAATTCACCCCCAAGACGGTTCAAAGCATCAAAGCCGAGAGCGGCGAGATTCTGACCAAGGTGGTCACCATCCACTTCTTCCCGAACAGCTTCGACCTGTATAAGAAGGTGACCGAGAATGTGGATGGGAAAGATATCGAGAAGTTTTATGATCCGAATGTCGATTTCGTGCTCGAAGAGATCGGGAAGTTGGCGGGTCAATACGGTGCCGCACGTATCGTGATCGAGGGACATGCCGATAGCAGCATGAAGGGGAGTGTCCCTGCCAGCCTGGTCAAGGAGCTTTCCACAAATCGCGCCAATGCGGTCAAGGAGGCCCTCATCAAGAAGTTTGCGATTCTCGATCCCAAGCAGTTCAGTGCTGTCGGGATGGGATGGGATGTTCCAGCTGATCCGTCAGACAAGCTCAACCAGGCCAAGAACCGCCGTGTCGAGGTGAAGGTTTATCCGCTGGAATCGGTGCAGTAAGTTGATGGGACTCTCACTTCGCACCTGGATGCCAGCCGGATGAATACAAAGGTTCTCTCCATAGTAAGGAATTACCTCAAGCGAATCGCCCTGATCCGCGACCAGCCCGGGGCGTTTGAGAGCACCGTGATCTCGCTTTTGTGCATCGGCCTGGCAGTGATCGTGTGGTTTGTCCTGACCCATGGACGGGTTGAAGAGCGCATTATCGATCCCATCACCTTGCCCAGTTTGACCGAGACATGGAGTTCTTTCCCACGCCTGTGGTTTGAAAGGGCGGTGGCACGCAGCGCGATGTGGAGTTTGGGCAGGGTTCTGGGCGGATTCTCATTGGCGGTGGCCATTGGTGTACCCTTGGGGGTGCTGGCTGGAACCTTTTTGAGATTGAACGCTTTTCTCCGTCCCATCTCCGTTTTCGGGCGTAATATCCCGATCGCTGCATTGATCCCTCTTACCTTGATCTGGTTCGGCTTGGGCGAGACCCAGAAGGTCATGTTTATCTTCTTCGCCTCGGTGGCCTTCATCCTGTTCGACAGTACCGGTGCGGTACAGAGTGTTCCGGACAGCCATCTCGATGCCGCCTATACACTCGGGGCGCGAGTCGATTGGAGGAAAGGAGCCATCTACGCCGCGATCATCGGCCTGGTGTATGCCATTGTGTTTCTCTGCGCTCACCTGGTCCTCTCTCAGCGTCCTGGACCGGATGACACGGAACTATGGTCAGCCTGGTATGGACGGCTGTTTTCCCTCACCCTCCTCGGCTTCCTGATCGGATTCGCTCTCTGGTGCCCGATTGTCAGTTATCAGGCTCTCAGCAAGGTCCTGCTTCCACTGGCAATGCCCGACATCGTCAACAGTCTCCGCCTGCTATTTGGTCTCGCCTTCGGGTACATCATGCTGGCCGAGGTGATCAATGCTGAATATGGTCTGGGGGCCATCATCAACCTGAGCCAGCGTCAAGGCCCGCGTGAACACATTTACCTTGCATTGATCCTCATCGCCCTGCTGGCTTTCGCGATTGACCGGGGCATTTTATCAATACAACGCTGGCTGTTTCCGTACCGGCGAGTGGGTGAGCACTAACATGAGCTCTGCCCTGCCCTGCTCTCTTATCGATGGTCCCCGCGCTCCAGTGAAGGCAGACACCCTGCCGATAATTGAATTTCGTGGTGTTGCCAAAACCTTTGGGGTTGGGACTCAGCGTGAGACCACCGTGGTCCGGGATGTGGATTTCCAGGTTGAGGACCTCGAGGGAATTGGCGAATTTGTGGCTGTCCTGGGTCCGAGCGGTTGCGGGAAAAGTACTGTGCTGCGCCTCATCGCGGGGCTTCCTCCCCAGTTTCCGGCCACGAAAGGTGAGGTCTTGTATCATGGGAAACCCATTACCGGGCCGGGAATGGACCGTGGGATGGTCTTCCAGGATTACGCCTGCTTCGACAACAGGACGGTCATCGACAATGTCGCTTTTGGTCTGGAATGCCGAGGGATTCCCAAAAAAGAGCGCCAGGAGCAGGCGCTTGAGTGGATTGAGAAAGTCGGACTCAATCCCTCCAAAGATTCACACAAATATCCCCACCAGCTTTCCGGCGGAATGCGTCAACGAGTCGCCATCGCACGGACCTTGATCCTCAAGCCAAGGATCATCCTGATGGATGAGCCCTTTGGCGCCCTCGATCCAGCCACACGGCACAACATGCAGGATTTACTCGTGGCACTGTGGAAAGAGGTGCAAGCCACAGTCTTTTTTGTCACCCATGATGTCAGCGAGGCGGTCTTTCTGGGAGATCGTGTCTTCATCTTCAGCAACGCGCCTGGCACCATCCTCCAGAAGTTTTTTGTCATGGCGCCGGACCGGCCATCCAGGCAGATGATGCGGGAGAAGTCTTTCCTGGAGACGGTTTTTCACATCCGGAGTATCCTGGATGAACTTGAAGAAGGTACCAGCTGAGATGCCTCCCAGGAGCGGCTTCTTTACCTATGTCAAGGCCGCCTTCATGTGGCACTGGAATCTGCTGGCAGTCGGTGCCGGCGCAGTTCTCGCAGTTCTTTCACGGCGCGCTGATGTTGTCTTGCCACTCCTTGGAGCGGCAGAGTTGCTTTACCTTGGATTGCTTACGACCCGTCCGCGTTTCCAGAAGGCCATAGACGCACGACGGTTGGGAACCCGTCTTTCTCAACAACCAGACCCCAAAGCTCTTGAACGGATCCAGAATCAACTTAAACCCGAAGATTGGGCCCGTTTCGAGGATCTCAGGCAGCGTTGCCTCGCACTCAGCCGGATTGCTGAGCAGATTCGCGGGCCTCAAGGAGCAGATACCGGCCGAGTCCAGGAGATGCAGACTGAATCGCTCGAACGGCTGCTGTGGATGTTTCTGAAACTGGTTTATAGCCAGGATGCACTCAAGCGGTTTCTCAAAGCAACCAACCGCAACCAGCTTGAGATCCAGATTGCGGCCGCAGAGAAGGAATTGCAGGATGCCAGAAACAACAACCGCAGTGACAAACTGCTCCGGTCGCTGGAAGACAAGATCGAGACACTCAAGCAGCGTATATCCAACTACGACCGTGCTGAGGAGAACCGGCAACTTCTTGCCGCCGAGATCGACCGCATCGAACAGAAGGTGAATGCCATCAGCGAGCTTTCGGTCAGTTCACGCGACCCGGCGGATGTCTCCGCACAGGTGGATGGTATTGCGGAGGGGGTTTCGGTGACCGAGGAGGCAATCCGCAAGCTGGATGTTCCTCCTTTGTTCGAGATGGAGACCGCGCCACGATTCCTGAGTCAAAGTGAGTGATCCGCCATGACAGAAAAGAGAATGAGTCTACCCGCATGGTCCGAGGAACTCAGACAAGCGTATCTCGCTGGAACCGCGAGTCTTTTTATCCTCAATGGCAATGTCTCTGACCTGGTGGGTAGTGAGGAGAATGAGACATATATCCTGGAACCGCTGGCGGATTTCCTCGCCCGGCGTCTCTTTGGAAACTATGATCTGGTGTTGCACTATGATATGGGACGCGGTCTGCGGACCTTCGCCGGGAGCGATCCTCAACGCCTCACACGCATGAACTCACTGGCGTCCCGGCTCCAGGGGGACCGTGGTGATCTGCCCCGTGACCCTGTCCAGGCTTTACGAACCCTGGATCGTCTGGTCTCACTGCTCCTGGTAGGCGAGGAGAACCGTTCATATAAGACTGCTATCCTGTTTGACTACGCCGAGCTCCTCTGCCCTCCTGATGAACGTTATGGAGAAGCGCTGGCCACTTTCCTGAATTGGGCCAGGAGTCCCATCATCCGGCGGGTGAACCTGGTGTTCATCCTGATGACCGAAAGCCTCGCACGGATCAACCCCTCGCTTGCTCAAAGCGGACACACCCATGAGGTCTTCCTGCCGCTCCCAAACCAGGCTGAACGGCAGATGTTCATTGCCAGACGCTTCGTCGAGTTCGCCGATGACGCGGAACGCCTTTCCATTCTCAGCTCCGGGTTGACTTATACAAACCTAGACAGCCTGATGCGGCGTGTGATGATCGATGGAGCAGGAAAAGCGAAGTCCGCAACCGATGGGGAAGCGGATATTGTAAAAACTCCAGATGGTGAGGTTTCTCCAGCCACGGAAGACCGGTCCAAACGAACCCTGAGCGATGCCAAGCTGCTGGAAATCAAGAAGTCCCTGATGGAGGCCCAGTGCCCCGGACTGATTGAATTCGTGAAACCGGACTATTCCTTGAGCATGGTTGCGGGACATACCGCCGCCAAGGAACGACTGATCCAGGATGCACGTCTCCTCAAGGAGGGGCACTTGGATGCGGTGCCCATGGGTTACCTTCTGTGTGGTCCTGTCGGAGTCGGTAAGACCTTCCTGGCCCTGTGTTATGCGGGGGAAGTGGGTATTCCCTGCCTGACCATCCGCAATTTCCGCAGCAAGTATGTCGGGGAGACCGAGGCGAATATCGAACGCATCCTGAGCGTGGTGCGTGAACTGGGACCAGTGGCGGTGATCATCGATGAAGCCGATGCCGCCATGGGAGATCGTTCATCCTCGGGTGACTCAGGCACCAGCGCCAGAGTTTTCGCGCAACTGGCCAGTCAAATGGGCGACACCCGTTACCGGGGACGGATCATCTGGTTTCTTCTCACCTGTCGCCCAGACCTCCTCCCGATTGACCTCAAACGTCAGGGGCGTTGCGAGGAACATATCCCCCTGTTCTATCCCCAGTCTCCTGAGGAACTCAAGGCGATGTTCCTGGCGATGGCGAAGAAGGCCAAGGTTAAGTTGGATGAAGCCAGTCTACCCGACTTCACCAAAACACCTTCCCTGAGCGGGGCTGATATCGAAGGCATCCTGACCCGTGCACGGCGGGAGTCATTTTTGCGCAATCAACCGGTCGATGCTGCCCTGATCTCGGAAGTGATGGGGACATTCCGCAGCGCGAAGAGCTCCCAGCATGAACTGCAGTGGCTTGCCGCTATCCTCGAGTGCACTGACCTGCGTTACCTGCCAAACGATGTAAGAACCAGCTTCGATGACACGACTGCTTACCAGTCTCTGGTCCAACGTTTCCACACTCTAAAATCGGTTCAGGATGTTTCTGAGTAGGAAACCTTGCTGTCATCATCAGAGAGGGTGAAAAAGACTCTCTCGCGGTGTGGACCGCCCCCCTCATGGGGGGAGACGGTCCAGTTTTGGGATTATTTCATGAAAGACTGCGAACCCAAGCCTCCCGCTCCCTCCAGTGCTTGGCCGTTTTTGAGACCAGACTATCAAGAAGGGCGGGATCGGGTTTCCCATACATGGCCGGATAGGGATCTCCACCAGGACCGAGTGGCTCGGGTGTGCAGTAGCAGAACTCATTGTTATACCCGATCAGGTACAAAGCCATGAGAAGAGTATCCATATCCAGCATCCCATCTCCCAAGGCACACCGGTTGGTATCGGCCAGGTGCAGGTTGGTCAATCTCGATCCACTTTTCACAATGGTCTCGGGGATATGGCTCTCCTCCACCAGCATGTGATAGACGTCACCGTTAATATGCTGCACGCCGGGACTATCCACAGCTTCGATATAGCGTATGGCATCAGCGAAGGTATGAACGATACTCACCTCGGCAGAACGGATGGGTTCGACAGCCGCACGGATCCCCGCCTTGGCGAAATCATCAGCCACAATCTTCAGGGTCTCGACTGATCGGTCAAACTCCATTGCATCGATCACGGCGGGCCGTCCCACCGCAGCCGGTACCACAAGGATATACTTGGCCTGGAACTCGACCCCCTGATCAATGGTGCGGCGGATATAATCCAAAGCTCTTTGACGGACAACCCAACGGTTGCTGGCCATATCATTGTCAGCACTGAACATGCCACAAATACCGGCGACCTGGACACCATGGTCGGCGAGGACCTTCTTGGTCTCGGCGGGTTTGTAGGCCAGATCCGGCCCATAAGCGTTGCCATGCAGCTCGATAAAACGAATGCCATTGTCTGAAAGCCGTTTAGCCGAGGTGGCCAAAGGTTCCATCCCGAAACCCCAATTACTCCAGGACAGATTCAACGTGGACTTCATCTTTTCAGGATTCGCTTTTTTGTAGGCGATGAAATCGCTTTTAATTTTCTCGCTCTTGGCCTGCCAGGGTTGGAGTGACATCTCTATTCTCCTTTCAACATCGGTATTGGAAACCTGCCCGGCGCATCTGTACCGGACCTCTTCACATGGACCTAATTTCCGTACTTGTCAATCAATGCATTCAAGCGTGTCCGATAATATTTGAAGCTTTCCCATGAGACATCGGGTGGGATGAAGTGGTCGCCAAATGGAATGTACCCTCCCGTCTTGAGGACCTCTTCAACTGGCCCCAGGATCTTATCGACCGCCTGAGGACCTTTGGCAATTTCCGATTTTGGAATCCCACCGCACATCTGCAAACGTGGAAACTCACGGCGAACCTTCACGATATCCATTCCGCAATGGGTCTCAAATGGGTACATCCCGGTTACGCCGACTGAGACAAACATGGGAATGAGGACATTGCAGTCTCCATCCGTGTCCACCAGAATGATTTCAACTCCATGACTCTTGAGAAAGTCGATAATCCGTTTGTAATAGGGGAGCATGAACTCCGCGACCGTCTTGGGAGAGATCATCGGTCCCTTTCCGGCCGAGACATCCTCCCAGAAGTGAATGTGATCGATTTCCACCTGACCGAGGATTTCCTCATACATTGCAATCCAGAGGTTCGTGAAGGTATCAAGGATGTCATGAACAAGATCTTTCTCGAGATGATACCAGTAGAAGAGGGTTTCATATCCAAGCAAGTGAGCGAGGGTTCCAAAAAGGCCATGCGGATAACCGCCGATGGCGAGGGGATAGTCACGATTCCGGTATTCAACCAGTAGCTCAGACCAGTTCTTGGGGAATCGTGCGGAAAGATCATCCATCCGAAGACGCTCGGCTTTGAGCTTTTCCCAATCCTCCCGTGAACGGATCACACCTTGCAGGAAGTTGGGAATGGTTGCCTCGGATTTGAGGAATTTTCTTTTCACTCCATCCAGGTCAATGTAAACGAAACTGGTTTCATCCTCCTCCACAACCCGGATATCAAACATCGGCTGAAAAAGGAGATTGACATCGACCATGCGCTGGGTGAAATCCATTCCCAATGTGGTACGAACATCCGAATCAAGCGGGAAACCCTGGGTTGGCCAATAAAGCCCCCCGGCCATGATTCCGGTGCCATTGGGAATCTGGTTTGTTCCCTGGCAAGTCCATGCGGCAGAGTATAAAGATGAGGTGGGAGTGGTAATCGTATCCGATGGGTAAGGGATGTTCTGCTTCGGCAACCCTTGTGCGTACCAATTCGTGACTGTCTCGCCCCAATAGCCGAATTCCCACTTAATTGAGTGGACATTCAAATTAAAATTCATCACTTCGTGGAAACGCTCTCTCAGGTTCATCGAAATCTCCTTGCTCCGGTAAAACTGGTTTACCCACAGACCAGGGTGGAATCTTACTTGCCATACATCAGATTACTACTTCTAATATGCAAAATACCATTTGTCAAGAACAGGTTGATGAATAACCTATCGTGAAATCCTTGTTTTCTTATTACTCTTAACTACATGCACATAAGAAACTGGTGGTGAATCGAAGTGCTTCCATCTGCGAAAGGGGGGACTGTCTGCCTTATCTCCATTAGCTGTAATATGGCATCTGTGAAATGAGAAGCCTCTATTCCCTCTAGACCGGAAAATCCAGATGGTTACCATCATTGAGGTCAGGAGCCAGGTCAATGAATCGAAAACGTCCTGTCACGATTAAAGATATTGCGGAGGCAGGTGGTGTCTCACGAGCCACTGTGTCAGCTGTGCTGCACGGAAGGGGTTGGGTAAGCGAAGAAACCCGGAGACGGGTACAGGGGGTCCTACGCGAAAAAGGATACCAACGGCATTTGATTGCCAACTCATTATCAGAGCACTTCTCACGTGTGATCGGTGTTGTGATAGGTAACATCATGAATCCCTTCAACACGGAGCTACTCGCCAGTTTACAGGAGGATCTGGAACACGCGGGTTATTTTCTCATCCTGCACACAACTGATGAAACCTACGAAAGTGAGCTCAAGGCGTTTCGTGGGCTCAGTTCATACGAATTGGGGGGATATGTGGTTGCTCCAGTGCAGGAGGGACAGCCCCATGACCATTTGAGAAAGTTAATCCAGGCTGGAAAACTGGTGGTTTCGATTGGTGAACTCTCGGATATCGAAACTCATATGGTCGATTTCGATGACCAGAATGGGAACAAGATGGCCATGGACTACCTGATCAGTCAAGGACACAGCCGCATTGGGTGTCTTGCGGGTGCCGAAACCTCCACCTTCGCCAAACACCGCATCATGGGGTATGTTGAAAGTCTGATGGATCACGGGATCGCTTTTGACAACTCGCTTCTGGTCCGTGCAGGCGATACATTGGAAGGAGGTTTCGCTGCAGCCACAGAACTCCTGACCCGCGCGAATCCACGTCCTACCGCCTTGGTGTGCTTTAATGATCTGATTGCGATCGGGGCTTACCAGGCCGCCAAGAAGCTGGGGGTGCAGATTCCTCGTGATTTGAGTGTGGTGGGTTTTGATGACTGCGAGATGGCCGCCGTGATGGGCCCTCCGCTTACTACTGTGGCAACCTATCCCTCTGAATTGGGGAAACAAATCGCCGAGATTATCCTCAGTGTTCACCAAAGCCCTGGACTCAATGGTTTCCTCCATCGACGCACTTACCCCCGTCTGATCCGAAGGGAATCCGTGGCAAAGATCCCAGCCTCATAGCCATCATCACCACACCCCAAAAAACCTTGAGATTCTTCCCACTGCAACCTTTTTCATAGCAGGATGCAATATCTTTTCTGGAAACAGAATTGTGTACTTGACAAGTATGGTTATGCAGATCAACAATAGACCTAACAGACTGTTGAAAAATGGGGTAACCATGGATTCCCGCTTTCGCGGGAATGAGGAGACAAGCAAATTTCCTCGGAAATCGTCATTCCCGCGAAAGCGGGAATCCAAAACCGCATCGCAAGAACAAGTTTTTCAACAAGCTGCGAGTCTCACCATGGTTTGATAAGAATCTGAATTCTCAGAGGGCAGTTTTCTGAGGGATTCGAGTTAAAGGCAGTCCAACCTTAGGGATAGTCGTCTAGGAAAAAGTTTCTCAAGGGCAGAGGGATTCCGATCTGACACACCAGCTGCGAAACTGAGATATCATACAGGGAGGTGGCGTTTGAGATGACAGTTTCACTTTCCAATGAAGAGAAAACGGGTTTCACTCTAATCGAACTTCTCATCGTCATTGCTATTATTCTAATTCTAATCTCAATCGCCTTGCCTAACTTTCTTGAGGCAAAGGTGAGAGCCCATGTCACCAAAATCAAGGGAGAGATGCATTCACTCCAGATTGCGCTCGAGTCTTACAGGACTGAATACGAGAAAAAGAAAACACGTATTCCCAAGGTTCCTCCCCTCAATCAGGACATTTTTACCGCCTATCCTCTTCCTTTTGATTACATCAGTCGGATCGGAAGGACTCCACTCATCGATGACATTACCGTCAGGTGGGGCCTCACGGAACTGACCACTCCCATCCAGTTCATGAAAACTCTTCCGTATGCTTCCTTCACCACTCTCGGTTCCCGTGAGGGGGGAAACTACAATGCCAAGCCCGATGCAGGCACATCGTATGAACCGCCCCACTATTTCTACAAGCAATATGATGTCGGCTGGAGGCCCTCCAAGGAGTGGATGTTGCGCGACACCGGACCCGACCAGATTTTCAACAACGCCTGGTTCAGCGGTGAACCCGCAATGATGTACAGCCCCACCAATGGAACCATCTCCCGTGGCGACATCATCCTGATGGGCCCCTGAAGTGGAAACAGATCAGGAACCGGAACTTGTCATAGGATCTTCAATACAATCTCCATCCATTGTTTTCCGAAGCCCCTTCGGTGGGAGTCGGGGTGGGAGGAGGAGTAAGTGTTCTGGTCGGAGTTAATGCCGGGATTTCGGTTTGAGTCGATGTGGGTGAAGCCGTGGGAGTGGGGGCATCCGGATCATCGACCTCGGGAGAGGGGACACCCGTCATCCAACTTTCCGGTGAGTTCCCTGACTCATTATAGGATATCCTTTGAAGAGAAAGTCCTGTTCCCTTCGCGGCGGAGTCCCAGGGATTCTGGTTGAAGTAGATCACCTCATCAATGATCTTCCAGGATGGATTCAATCCATTCGGATCGGCCAGGGGTTTCTCGAGCGCAACACGTTCTCCACGGTTCGAGAGGACTCCCTGATAAGGCCCGAGGATGGAGTCAGAGGGCTCAATTCCATAAGCAGAACAGAAGGCCTCAAGCTTCCCCATGTGGGCTGGATCAAATCCCACGATGATCAGGCTCTTGCCTGCTCCAAGTGTCACACCCACGGGTAACACAAAAGCAACACCCCCATCCAAACGCCAGGCACCGAATTCATTCCACAAAGGAACTGCAGTCAGGGTTGGATTATGAATCTCGATGAATTCCTCGGCGGTGTTATCCTCTGGATTCCCGGCATTCACGGGAGGGCAATACATGATTTCACTGATGACCAGATGACTCTCAGGCATCCGGTTTGTAGAGTCACGCGAAGGGTCCAGAGCGAAATCAAAAAGACTTCCATCCGGATACCTTCCTGTCGATTCGTTGGCTTCCTGACCCTTGAAATCGATGCAGTCAACCACCCTGTCCTCGGAAGTCCCCGGAAGATAGGAAAGAAAAAGACGCTCACCCGAACTGCTCAAACCGAATCCCTGGGTGACCGGATTGTGAAAGCCAGTCAATTCATCAAAGCTGATGATTCCATGACTGTCGATTACCGCGGAGGGGATCTTCCACTCACGCAGATTGTCCGCGCTGTCGCTGAGATACCACCCTGAGATGTCGCAGGGGATTGTCCCCGGATTATACAACTCGATCCAATCATTGGAGGAATACGAAGGATAGGATGGATCATTCAGGACAGTATTCGACTTGATCTCATTGATGACGATCTCATCCGGAGGAGTGGGATCCACTTCGCCGGGAGAACCATTGATATAGGCACTGGCACGCCAGTTGCCACCATAATAAAGAGACCCATAGGGTTGGTTGTCCTCAGCACTCACCAAAGGCACCAGAGAATGCCCTGCTCCATTCGCCGCCAATGGCCAACCCCGTCCCACTCCATACTCCAGATCAAAAATCACCGAGCCACCGCTGTAGGTCTCCAATGTGACCTTCTCACCCTCATTTGCCAATCGTCCACCAAAGCCCCCCAGGACCTGAGTTTCATCTGTGAGTCCATATTGGGTGCGGAAGGCGGTTGTATTACTGGTTTTCGCCAACACGAGATATCCACCCGGCGCAAGCAGAGTATTGGCCGGGAATGTATATGTGATCCCGTTGGAAAAGGTGGCTCCCCCAAGGTTGAGGGTTTGGGTTGTAGAGGTATTCTGCATTTCGAGAAACTCGTAATCCCCCCCCGCCAAAGGATCATACATGAGTTCGGTCAGACGCAGGTGATCGACCAACGGTTCGCCTGTGTTCGTGTTCGTGATGGTGATCGAACTGGTGCCAATGACCTTCCCCTGAAAATCATACGCGGTGAGAACCAATGGATTGATCCCGGGAGCCAGAGTGACCCAGGTTCTCCAGGTAGTAAGGAATGGCCAATCCAATATTTGCGATTCAGTCCGTCCAGTAATTCGCACTTGCCGAACATCGATCCAGCCGGTTCCCTCCAACACAGCCTGGTTAGCATTGACAGAGAAATTCTTTCCCCCATTCGTGGTGATCGAAAAGTTGACCTTGGCGGGCATCTGGCTGAGAGCATAGTTGTAACGATCCCGGATATAGGTGGTCAGAGTGCTGTTGAAGGTGAGACCTGTGATTGCGCCAAAGTGGGTGATCCAGCTGGCGGCATAGGTGGGATTGAAGGAGGTATTCAACATATCCAGCATGTGGCCGAGGAACAGACGTTTGTTGGAGTCGATGGAGATGATTTTGCTCAGGTTCGATCCCTGGCCATAGATGCTTGAGTTGGTTCCGTAATAGAAGGTATGGTCAGTATCCCATGGCATGGCGAGAATCCTGTTGTCGTCTGGACGTTCGAAGAGTTGGATGTTGTGTTGGAGCCCATTGTGGTAGATATCGGCAATTCCCCCGAGAGTGATGGAGGCAAACACCCGCATCCATTGGTCCAGATCGAGAAGGTTCTCACTTGCTTCCTTGAGAGCGGTGCCGGTAAGACTGAAAGTCTTACCCAACTGCATGATGCGTTCATAGGAGTCTTTGTTCCTGTGGTTTTTGATCAGGTAGTTCCAGCGGTAGAACTCTTTGTTATCTCCCATATTCTGAATATCCACCCCCAGAACAGGGAAACCCGACATGAAGACACTGGGAGGAAGCTTGTAGCCTTCTGGACTCCCCCCGCTGGTCATGGTTGAGTAGTAAATCAGCTCGAACTCGTAAAGATTCCCATCGCTGCCATTTGGATAGGCCGAGTCGAAATACAGGTCGTCGGATCGGGACATCAACAGCTGCGCCGTGGTATCCTCGCTGCCACGGGCGGAAATCACATCCACAACATCATCATACGACCAGGGAACACCTCCTGAATGGTTCAGGATCTGCTTATACACCAGCTCATGCTGGCTGGCTCCAACATTCCACGGGCCCCCATTGCGGTCCAGGGAAATGGTGGCATGGACCCCCCGGAAAAGATGATCCGGATCGAAATAGAGATTGAATCCAAGCCGTGAACCAAGACGCCCAAAGCCACTGCCTTTAAGACGGACATGGGCGTTATAAAAAACTTCGCGTTCGTTATACACCACGGTGCAGGGTTCATGTTCGTTGCTCATTGCATTGGTTCCGGAATGAAGATGGTTGATATCTTCATCGAGCATCAGGATCCTGATGCTATGACGGGTGACAGATTTGGTCCGTCCATCTTGCGGGGTAAATAAAGCTCTGGAATCCGGACCGGCTGCAGGGAAAAAAGAACTCGCTCCGAGGGAGTCGATTCCTTCCACGTAAAACTGGACGACTGTGCTGGCCACTTGTCCGGGAATGAAAGTGGAAAAGTGAATTCCATCCGGGGATGACATTGCCGACATCTGCCAGGCACCGCCATCCACCCGCCACCAGGTTTTCATTTCAGTGATTCCATCCGGATCCGAAGCCTGAACCCGAACCTCCACCGGAACAGCGGCCTCCGGGATGACGGGTGAGTGTTCCAGCCCTTCATAGGCCGGGCCGTTATTGTCAACCAGCACACTATTGGCCTGCCCGGGTGTTCCTCCTATTCCAGGTGGATAATCGATGAACGTTGTCTTTGGCAGATAGTTGAAATAGAGACGTGTATTCAGCTGCGGGCAACCCGCAATCCATCTTGCTCTGAAACTGATTTCATATTCCTTTCCCATAGTAAGGGGGGTGTTTCCAGTGAATGTTGTTTCGGCATGGTTGTGCATGTGCTCGGTAGCGCCGGTTGCCTTGAAATGCAGGACTTTGTTCGAAGGATCATCCGGATCAGGAACGATGAATCCATAGTGGTTACCGATGATGCGCCAGTGAGCCAGGTCTTCATCGAAGGAGCCATTCTGCAGAAGCTCCTTCCTGGTGCCATTGGGGTCCTCGATGACAGAAACATCATCGATCAACATTTCCCCATCTGTAAGCAGTCCCATCACCAGCTCATTCCAGACAGCCGGAAAGCTGGTTCCCGGTTGAGTTTGCGCCACGCCACGGTAGGAATAGGTGTTCCAGTTGGCGTTTTGGCTTTCGATACTTGCCGACCACATCTCAGGTTTGCTGTTGTCGGCATCGGGATCACGCAGTTCCAGGGAATGACCTCCACCATCCGGATACGAAGGCCACCTGCCCTCATCGTCATACACCACCTCATCCGCCGGATTCCCCACGGAATCCAGCAAGGACAACAACTCTCCACCACCCGAAAGATTGCCATCATAGGGGCCAACAATCATCGCGGATGGGAACTCTTCTCGAAGTGAAACAGGATCCTTGGCTATCACCAGGAAACCACCAGGATTCAGGCTGGTTCCATCCCTGAAAACGAAATCAATTCCTTTATCAAACCTCCATCCACCCAAGTCGACTGCCTGAGCACCCCGGTTATAAAGCTCCACCCAACCCTGGTTGGATTCCAGGTATGGGGTACCACCTTCCGTCCACTGGGTTTGGAGCTGAAGCCCGAAAACCACATCGCCACTGCCTGTTGAATTCTGTTTCACAGCGACCGCAAGAAGGTTGGTTCCTTCCTGCAGAACATTCATGTCCAGGACCACTGAAACTAGAGCGGCATTGTCAACCCATACCGAGGCCAGGGTGTTGTGGGTAATTTCAGCAGGGGTTCCATCCATGTTGAAACGCAAGAGCTCCTGGCCATTGAGGTAGAACACCGCGCCATCATCAACAAGATGAGTCAAAACAAGGGAGGTTCCCGGTCCACCAGGGGTATAGTTGAACTCAGTTCTGAAATAATGAGTCGGACGTCCCAAAGTCAAAGGGGTGTTTTTTTCAGCGGGCATGGCCGAAGGTTCGGCATAGAATAGGGCTTTCCCTGCGGGCCAGGAGGAATCATCAAAACTGATCGAATACCACTCGGGGCCATGAGGAGTATTCGACTGGTCATACTTCCAGGTGGCATCCATCGGTACCAGGACCTCAGGATGGATCACCGGATCTCTGGCATATTGGGGCCGTGGGTGGTACATGATTTCATTGATCACAATGGAATCATTCAGATCAAATTGATTAGGTTGATTGGGTGTAGTCTGACTGGGCTGAAGCCATCGATCCTCCCAGTCACCGCACCGGGCCCGTGGAGTGACAGCCACACGGACAGAATCCAAATAGTGTTGTTCAGAATCAGTCAAATAGAGGACATCATTCTCTGAAGGACGAAATCCGAGTTGGGATTCAGAGAGCACGAGGCGGGCTCCTGCAGCCAGGGTGGAAGGAGCGAACAAGTATTGATGAGAGAGCGAGGAATTATTCCGGATCAGAAAATCTTCAAGATACACGGCATGATCAGTGGTATTTTCTATTTCAAGCCAGAAGGGAGAGGATGAGGTTCCTTCGACCTCGGAAAAACGTACGTCAGGTTTCCCGGATTCCGTGAGCGGCAGGGGGGATTCCACTATCTGAAGCTCAGCGCCAAAAAGAGATTTTCCCGGACTCTGCAGCGAAGGATGAACTTCGACCGCAAGGAGGTTTGTGCCGGTCACCAATGCATCTCCTGGCAGCGTCAGCAGACCTGTGAAAGAGGCGCTGATGACATCAGCCGTAGCAGGCGTGGTATGATCCAGGGTTCCATTCGGAAGATTCATGCGGAGGATTTCCTGGCCATTCAGGTAATAAGCCGCACCCGCCACGGAGACAGCGTTCAATAAAAGACTGGCCTGGGAAGGATTCCCATTGAAAGTAAAGGTTCTTCTGAAATAGGCCGCATTGGTTCCCGCTTGAATGGCTGTGGTACGTGTCGGTGCTGTGGGGGGTTGAGCCAGGTAGACCTCATCGATGAAAGTGGATTGGTCTCCACCACCTGAGTTATAGGATTGGATACTGACCTGGTAGGTTGAAGCGAGTGCCACGAAGGGAGTGGAGGTCCGCCTTACCCAGCCAGATGTGACGACATGCTTGGGAGAGACCACAAATGGACCCACACTGATCTGGATATCATTTCCACCCAGACCCGCACGGTCGCATTCAGCCCAACAAAGAACATAAGTTTTTCCAATCTCGAAACCGCTGACCTGTTGCCAGACCCGGACCGCACCTTGCAGAACCATGGCCTGTGTCCCCTCAAAGGGGGTGTTACCAAAAGCAGAATTGTTGTCCGAGAGAACAAAGCCTCCTCCCGAATGACTCCATGCTGAGCCGCCTGGTTCGTAAACATACCCATTGATGTCCGGAATTTCAAAACTCCCATCCGTTATGGGAGGAGCTGCCTTGGCCACGACGACATCATCAAGGAGAACCGTGTTATCGCCAAAGGTTCCAACCGGGGCATTATTACGGAGAACCAGATCAGCGGTCGTTGTGGTGGGATTGAAAGGATTGCTGACCACATGGCGGAAGCGGTCAGTCCGGGTCACCTCTCTTTCTGGAACCACCAGAGTCCCTCCCAGCATGACAGAGGGTCGAGCCCGGTCTCCGCTGGATAGCCCCCTTTCATTCTCCCGGTAACGGACGGTCCATTTCTGGCCTGGAATCAAACCAGACAATTTTTGTGTAAGGGATCCGGAGTTTTGAATCAGAGCGACACGGTTGCCATCCGGGATAATCAATCCATTCACGAAGGGGCCGGAGCCATCGTTGTTCCCCACACTCCCCGATCCACTCCAGCCCTCAACCTGGCCATACCCGGGAAAGGGATTGAGAATCCCCTCCTCAAAACTGGGATTCACGAGATCATAGTTGCCACTATTCGGATTACTCATGGGATATCCCGGACCTTCCACAAGAGTGATAGTTCCCTCTCCAAGAAGTGCCTGCCCCCGTTTCCATGAGGAATCATTGTAATCAACCGCTGTCCACCCCACTTCGGGAGCCTGTGAATCATCCCAGTAGCTCCATTCGGCATCTATGGGAATGACAAGGGTGGTTGAGGAGGATTCCTCACCCGGTTCGATGAAATTCGCAGCACCGGGGGTTCCTCCCAACTCCAGACTGGCAGACCAGTTGGCTGGGTCTCCCGTGGCAGTCCAGGCGTGTTTTTTGCTCAATGTGAAACCGGTACCATCGGCCCCGTCGGTCCAGGGATAGGCATCATCATACTCGAGCGTGTCCATCTCACGTCCACTGTTGTTGAAAAGGATGACCTCTTCTCCCGCATTGGAGAGATTTCCCTCCCAGGGACCCAGTGTTCCGGTAATTTGAGCCTGTGCATCCAGAAGTGCGGGATCACTCGCGACCAATAGATATCCCCCTCCCGTAACCAGGGTTCCCTCTGGAAAGGTGTACTCGATTCCACCCGCCAGGGACCACCCCGAAAGGTCCATGTTCACCGCCATCTGGTTGTGGAACTCGATCCATTCCAGGTCCACCTGGGCATCGGAGGGGTGGTACATAACTTCATTGAAGACCACGGTACTGTCGCAGAATCCTCGAACAGAAAGTAGCATCAGGATGGAGAGGAAAACTCTTTTCACGAGACTGAAAACTCCTGGAGAATGAGAGTGGCGAATGACAAAATTTGCATAGGTCAACCGGTATAATGGAATTGTATGGAATTCTGAGAAGGATGTCAGGCCACTTGAATGGAAATGGGGATTGAAGTGGGCATCAACTCTTCTTACGATCAAGGATGTTTCAGGTGCCTTCCCCCATCCAGTTCGAATGAGAGGTCTTTCATCATGCTTAGATCCTGTCTCTCGATCAGTCTCGTGTTGGTTCTCCACATGGTTTTCATTTCCCCAGCCACATCCAAAACCGAGAAAATCAAACCCAACTTCATCCTCATTTTCGCAGATGACCTGGGGTATGGGGATCTGGGTTGTTATGGCGCCGGTATGATTAAAACTCCGAACCTGGACCGGATGGCCTCAGAGGGGATGCAATTCACCAGTTTCTACTCGTGTGCCCCCGTCTGTACTCCTTCCCGCGCCGGACTCCCGACTGGACGTTACACCATCCGGAGCGGACTTAACCGGGTCCTTTTCCCGTATAGCATGGATGGGATCGGCCAGGAGGAGGTCACTCTCGCCGAAGCGTTAAAAGATTGCGGTTATTCAACCGCCTGTATCGGCAAATGGCACCTCGGCCACTTGCCGGAATACCTCCCCACCCGCCATGGATTTGAGTCTTACTTCGGAATCCCCTACAGCAATGACATGCAAAATAACCAGCGCGGCGATCCACCGCTGCCATTGATGAGGGATGAGACGATCATTGAGCAACCCGCTGATCAGAACACGCTCACCAAACGCTACACCGAGGAAGCGGTCCGTTTCATCGACACTCACAAGGAACGGCCATTTTTCCTTTACCTTCCACATACCATGGTGCATGTCCCGCTCCATGTCTCCAAGGAATTCGAAGGGCATTCCGCTCAGGGACTTTATGGGGATGCGGTCGAGGAGGTCGATTGGAGTGTGGGACAGGTCCTTGAGGCTGTTAAAAGGAATGGCTTGGATAAGAACACGCTGGTGATTTTTACCAGTGATAATGGCCCCTGGCTGGTCAAAAAGGAGCATGGAGGCAGTGCCGGACCACTCCGGAATGGGAAAGGAACGACTTTTGAGGGTGGAGTTCGTGAACCCGCTATCTTTCGCTGGGAAGGGACTATTCCCGCTGGCACTAACACTTCAGAGCCAGCGATCACGCTTGACCTGTTCCCTACCCTGCTCCTTCTGGCGGGGGGTGAGGTCCCCAGGGATCGTGTCATTGATGGTAAAGATATCCGGGGCATCCTGACGGGAACGGGGCATCGCGAAGATCACCGTTTCTACTACTTCCGGGGTGAGAGCCTGGAGGCATTCCGTTCAGAGAACTGGAAACTCAAACGAGCTTTCAAAGGGGAGATCTATGGAGAACCGGGAGACCATCCGGTCTATCTCTTTGACCTGGAAAAGGACCTTGGCGAAAAGACCAACCTGGCGGAGCAGCATCCTGACCGGGTTCAACAGATGGAAAAGGAGATGCAGGCTTTCGAGCAAAGCCTCGGAACTGTGCCCCCCACCAAAAAATGAACCCTTGACATTTGATTGCGAAGATCAATTTCATCCCAGGCTGCTCTCAATTTCATGCACATGCGCGATCAGTTCCTGCGCGATGTGTTCGCTGCAGGTATCAAAATCGGGTGACTGGAGCCTGACTACCGGAGTCTGGAAGATCCCTTTGCTGACCAGCAACCTTTTGAAGAAACGGATGGAGGTGTCCAGCTCCTGGTTGGTGAAGGCAAGCACCGGCAAGAGCCGCCAGAAAAGATCTTTTGCATCCTCGCGCCGGCCCGCACGATGGAGCGAGTCGATACGCTTGTAGATCCGGATCATGCTGCACTCAGGAATCATGGCATGAACACCACGATCGAGCCCCTCGATGTACTGTTGAACTGCCCAGCCACCTGAAACATGCAGCTGTTCCCCAAACTCCTTCAGAATCGCCGAATACTTGGGACCTGCCGGAAGGGTCTCGACCTTGATGGCTCTGAATTGAGGAATTGAATCACGGAGGGTCCGGATGGTTTCCAGTGCGAGACCAGTTCCCCCTGGTTCCCAATCCTGGATCATGAGACAGATGCGCATTCCCTGGGCTACTTCCTTGAAAAATGCAGGGATGAGATCCCTCTGAGGATAGAGGTGGGGAGGCACAGCCACAACACACCCGGTGGCTCCCTGGTGTTCCGCCTCCCTGATGACACGCTGGCAGATCGCGGGATCAGTGGATCCAGTGGCCCAAAAGACTGGGATCCTGGCGCAGACCATATCCTGTACCTTCCGCGCCAGGAGTAATTTCTCATCCACCGTGAGCCAGGCATTCTCGCTGGCGATTGCGGGAACCAGAAATCCATCGATTCCCGCCTCCATCGCATCAACCACGAGTCTCTCGTAAGAGTCCCAGTCGATCTCACGATTGTTGAGAAAAGGGGTCTGGAGGACTCCCATAACTCCCACAGGTGCCTGATTCATACCCTGGCCTCCTCCATCAATCTTGCTTGAATGAAAAAGCATGGACAAAGCAAACCTGGAACTGACGGAAAGGTAAAGAATCTGTAGACTGGATGTTACCCCACTGATCCAGACTTGGAGGAATATGATGACTCGATTCGTTTGTTTTGCGTTTCTGATACCCTCACTCTATGGCTTCATGACTTCCCCGATAGCCGTTGGAGATCCCCTCCCAGTGAAATCCATCACAGTCATCCTCGACGACAATGCTTTGGCCCAGACACAGTTGTGTGGAGATCTGCTTAAGGACCGAATCAGATCACGCAGTCAGGTGGAGATCGAGGTGGTGCGGTCAGCCAAACTGGTCACACCTCAGCCAGACAGACTGATCGTCTACCTGGGGCGGACTGGGGATTCTCTGCTGAAGCCAGTGGCTGAATCCAGCGGCCTGCGTTTGCCTGATGCTTCCGACCCAGGTCCGGAAGGCTTTGCATTGAAAGTGGGGCTGATCGAAGGACATCCTGTCGTTGCCGCGGTGGGAGTGGACCCACTCGGTACATTGTATGCGGTGGGTGAACTGTTAAGGCGTATCACCTACTACTCTGATTCCATTTCGATCGATATTTGTGATCTGTGTAGCGCTCCGGCCTATCGGTGGCGTGGATCCTCGGCCAACCAGGGGGGCACCATGCGCCAGATGACCGGTGCACGGGCCTGGACTAAAGAGGAGCTCCGCGGAGTGGACCTCGACCATGCTCTGGCTGGTTCGAACACCATCTACGCTTATGGCGAGGATGTGGCCTGGGCGAAAAGTTATGGTCTCAAGGTGACCCAGGGGTGCCGTCCCAACCATCTGCCTGACCAGCCCATCCCACCAGAATGGAAGCGCAAGGGAACCGAGGAGGGCGAGTATGTGTGTCCCTCAGTGCCTGAAGCCCGCAAGGCACTCATCGAGCATTACAGGAAGGATTTCGCCAAGCATGGCGACACCGATGTACTGCGTTTCTTCGCGGGCGATCCGGGCGGGTGCCGTTGCGATCTCTGCCAACCCTGGGGGAAAACTTTCATCGAGCTTTGCGCGGAACTGGCTTCGATCTGGAAAGAGTTTCATCCGGATTGCGAGATCCAGATCGCCAATCAGGATGTCGACAATGCCGGGGATGAAGCCATCTTCACTTACCTGAATGAGAAACCGCATGCGTGGTTGAACTCAATCTGCTATGGACCGGGCAGCAATGCCATGTCCGAGTACTTCAGACCCGAACTCCGTAAAGACCTGTTCATTTACCCGGCGCATGGCCCTATCAACCGGTACCTGGCCTATACACTGCAGAATCTCCCCAAGGATGTCAGTATTGTCCACTACTCCGATGTCTCGCACTGGATCAGTGCTCAATACCAGGTCAGCCATCCGAATCGTCATCTCGCATTGATCTACGGACGCCGCACCTTCCACCAACGTCCTCAGGCGTTCTATCACATCTTCAATTCCATCATGCCCTTTTCCGAGGGAGACATCCTCTACTCGGAGGGGTATCACGATGAGCTGCACCAGTACCTCTGGAACCGGATGCTGTGGAATCCCAACCGGAGCCTCGATGACCTGTTACTGGAATATGCCACCTACCACTTCGGTTCCGAAGCGGCGCCGGAGATGGTTCAGGCCTCTTATCAACTGGAGAAGAACCTGGAAGAACCACTCGAGTCTAATCCCGGTATTGATCGTTACTACAACCTGGTCAAGAGCGCGGGCACCAGGATCCCAGCGAACCTCCCTGAGAAGGATCACCGCTGGCGATTGCACATGCAGAAAGGGGCATTGGACAAGTACTTCCAAAACCGGATGAGGAGAGAGAGGAGCCTGGCGGCAGAGGCGGGGGATGTGCTCACGGACGGGAAGGAATCCATTGATAAAGCAGTCCTGCATGCACAAGAGATCCTCAGCCAGCCCCTGGAAACCGAGGAAATGACCAATCTCCGTGAAGAAGCTGAGAGACTCGCCGATGAGAGCGATCGTCTGTTTGGAATCCGCAATGAGGGAATCAAACGGACCGGTCTGGATCTGACCGGATTCAACTGGTTCAGGCATCAGATCGAGAAAGCGGTCGAATCTCCCACTGTCCAGGAAAAGTCTCAGATCGTGGAGGCCACCCTTCATTACGAAGATCCTGGAGAGGGAGGTTTTTATGATGATGCGGGAGAAGAGGGACGGCAGCCTCATCGGATCGAGGGGGAGAACCTGTGGAATCCAGCCCAATTTCTTCACCTGCTCGATCCCGCCAACCGTCCCAGCGCCAATTCGTTCTGCCACAACCGTACTGGCCCGGTCCGTTTCGCCTACACAGACCTTGATCCCTCCGCCACCTACAGATTGCGTGTGACCCTGGTGACACTGAAGCTGACGCCTGAATTACTTGCTCGTTTCGGACTACAGGAAAACCAGGTTCAAAGGCAGCAGGATATCCTTGCGGATCAGGTAGTGTTGGCCAAGGACCTGGAGGTTCCCTCGTACACAGCAAAGCAATATGAGTTCAACATTCCCCATGAAACCACTCGGGATGGAAGTGTCGAGATTCGTTTCGATGCTCATCCAGCGGAGGGGAAGTTCGCGGCGTCGATTGTTTCGGAGGTATGGTTGTTGAGAGAGAAGTAAGTTCAGTCTGTTTGTGGTTCAGCAAGAAAACAGACCGCTTGCTGGCTGCGTGGATCAGCAACCACCTGGAGGAGAAGGCCACCGGAGGCCTCGCCGACATCGATCACCCGGACCAGATCAACAAAATCCTTTGCTTCTGGGACAAGGGCCAGAAGGTGGTTGGCGGAAGAATTCAGGAATCCGGCGTTATACCCGGAGTTGGGATCTGATGGATACACTGGGAGATAGATGATCTTCGATTCGACCAGATCCTGGAAGAAATGGGTTCCATAGGAGACCTCGGGAACATGTCCAGCTTCCTCGCGGGCCACCTCCACCAGAACCGAGGTGTTGTTGATATCCGCATAGCTGACATTCACACCCATCTGGATATTACTGCTCCCCCACCTTCCCGGACCTACCATAATGCTGCCCCCCTCCTGTACCAGGGGGTGGCTGTTTACTCGTCCGACGACCCTGCCAACTGAACGCTTCATGTCGGTGGAGGGCATTGCCGCATAACGGAGCGGATCGATGAAGATCAGGAACCGAACATCTTTCACCACACCCCCACTGACTATCCGGTTGGCGCGGAAAAGGACCCGGTCTTCGGGGATATTTCCAGGCAGATCAACCTCAACACCCTCCATTCCAGGCAGTCCCATCGGCCTGCACTGCAGAAGGTTGATCCGGATTTTTCCCGCAGGGGTTACGAAAGCCGTGAACTCACTGTCGATGGGAATCCCATAAGCCTTCTCCAGATCTTCAAGCATCCGCCCCAGGAGCGGCACGAAATCAGTTTTCCGGATCAGATTATTGAAGGTGAGTACCAGCGCATCCACATCGGCATCAATGAACACCGAGGATGGATCCGAAAGGAAACCATTGCTGCGTGTGGAAACGAACAGGTGAAGATTCGGATAATCCTTCTTCTCAAGCACCTCATCCACAAAACGGGTCACGAGGGCATTCTCATCAAGGTCTAAGAGATCCACTTCCTTTTGGGAATACTTGACCATTTCCACTCCAACTTCGGGACGCAGTTCGGGGTGGCTGATAGAGATCATACGGGGATAGTCATAGTTGGTTCGATCAACCGCCCGTGTTCCCATCCCAAACACCAGGCGTACTACCCCTTTATTACGGTCGATCCGGTCAGTCCAGGCATACAGATTCTTGGAAAAAGCGACACCCGCCAGACTGGGGAAAAAGGTCCGTTTGTAGGGCATCCCGGAAACCCGTTGTACCAATAACGCCATCTGTTCATCACTCTCCGCCAGTCCGCGTTTACGGCGGTAGGAGAGGGCATTGGGATCGAGTGCACTGGCATAGACCAGTTTCACGGCATTCAGAAAAGCCTCCATTCGCTTTTCGGGGCTTCCCTGGTTGGTACAGAATTCACTGCGGTATTTCCCGGCGAAGGCATTTCCAAAACTATCTTCCAGGAGACTGCTGGAGCGTACGATGATTGGAGCTTGACCGAAATACTCCAGCATGTTCTGGAACTGTTCCATCACATCACGCGGGAATGTGCCCTCCAGGAAACGTTTTTCAAGATCCTCAAACTCCCCATCGGTAATCTGGGTAGCACGTGAAAGCTGAAGACGAAGACGAAATAGATCGTTGTTGACCAGAAAAGTGAAGAAGACATCTGACCCGATGTAGAAAGAATCATGGTCTTCGATGACTGTGTTGTATTGCTCAGCCCCCCAGGCACGACGAAGAATTCTCCGTGCCAGCAGCATCCCGAGCGCTTTCCCGCCAATGCGGCCCGACCCCACAATCCGGCTGCGAATCAGGAAGAGATCTTCGAGAGAAAAGTACTCATCCGCAAGTCTCACAAAGTCGGGATGACTTCCCAGTAACATCCGTGAAAGTTCCTGTTTGAGAGAAGCCGCCTCCGGTTGGGCATTCACCGATTCCTCGGGTTCATCCCTGTACTGAAGGAGTTTCCGGTACACGGATTCCCAGGGAGCAATCGATTCAGCCCCCGCGCGCAGCGGATTTTTACGCGCGAGCGAGGTGATCTCGGCTGCCTCGCCACTGTGAATCACCGGGACCAGCTCCTGTTCGGTGATCTCATGGGGCATGAACATCTGGGAGGAGTAACGGTCCCAGACTTTCAGGGCATGGAAAAAGGGCTGACCCTTGACATGGTAGACATTGATGAGCAGCTGGGTGGTATCACGAATCCGTGCCACGGTATCGTCTTCGTGGCTTCCCATTGTGAGAGCAAAATAGGTCACCGTGTCCAGTTCGAAAAGGAAGGGGCAGGTAACCTGAAAGAAATTGCCGAGGAGTTCATCGGTGGCCCACTCAGTCACCAGGGCTGATAAATTATCAAAAACATAAAAGGCTTCACGGCCACGCTCCTCGATGATCCGGTGAACAGTGGTACTGAAAGGATCGAAACCAATGCTTGGATCGAGCTCGATGGTTTCGACTCCGGGCATCGGTTTGAGGATGGGAGGATGAGCGGCAAAACGCATGTAGATACAACGTCTGCCATCCTGAAGTGCCTGGTTGATAAACGGCACGGCAAACGCCCGGTAGACATCCAGATTATCCACCTGCCAGACCACATTATCCCCAAGACGAATCCCCTGCAGGACCTCATCGAGGGAGGGGATCCCACTCCGGATCATGCGTGCATTGGGCTGCATCGGTTAGACCTAAATCCTTCCGCGAATCCTCATGGCTTCGACTACACGGGTCACGGCAACCACATAGGCCGCCTTGCGCATGTTGATACTGAATCGGTTGGAGGCATCCAGGACAGCGTGATAAGAAGCGGTCATTTTCTGGTCAAGACGTTCATGGACCAGGTCACGATCCCAATGGAACATGTAAGCATTCTGGACCATTTCAAAGTAGGAAACGGTCACCCCGCCTCCATTGCAGAGGAAGTCTGGAATCTGGTGGATACCCTTCCGGTAGAGGATGGCATCGGCCTCGGGGGTGGTGGGTCCATTAGCCAACTCGGCCAGGATCCGAGCCTTGATCCTGGAGGCATTGGACTCGGTGATCACATTCTCAATAGCCGCCGGAATAAGGATATCGACATCCAGTTCCAGCAGCTGCTCATTCGTGATCGCCTCCGCACCCGGCATCCCCGCAACAGAACCGGTCATTGCCTTGAATTTTCTGACTGCCTCAGGATCGAGTCCCGAATGGTTCAGAATCCCGCCACGACTGTCACTGACCGCGACCACCTTCGCCCCATACAGAGTCGTACTCAATAGGGCCGCGAAATACCCGGCGTTTCCGAATCCCTGCACGGCCACTTTCGCACGTGAAAGGTCGATGCCACAGAGACCGGCAGCCTCACGGATCGTGTACATGCCTCCCCGCGCCGCTGCATCGGCACGCCCCACCGAACCGCCAATTGCCAGAGGTTTTCCTGTAATGACCCCAAACTGGCTCTGACGGCTGATCTTGAAGTACTCATCCATCATCCAGGCCATGACCTGCGGATCGGTGTAAATGTCAGGAGCGGGGATATCCTTCTCCGGTCCCAGAAAGTCCACAATCGCATCAACATAGGCCCGGGAAAGGCGTTCCAATTCCCCACGTGACATCTCTTTGGGATTACACATAACCCCCCCGCCGGCACCCCCCAATGGCAAATCCAGCAACGCACATTTCCAGGTCATCCAGGCGGCCTGGGCCCGCATGGCATCGATGGTTCGATCGGGATGAAAACGGATCCCCCCTTTGGTGGGTCCCTTGGCATCATTGTACTGAACACGGCACCCTTGGAACACACGAATGGAACCATCATCCATTCTGACGGGTAGAGAAACACGCACCTCCCGCATGGGTTGACGCAAAATGGAGTGAACGCCGGGATCGAGACGGAGAATTTCCGCGCACTCAGCCAGTTGTTTATCAGCCACGTCAAAGGAACTCAGTACGGACATGAATGGGTCTCCTATCGTTTCTCTGGTCTCCAGTAGTCCTCATGGTCCGGACTCATGGTCTGTCCAGCGGCATCATCCTGGTGTTTTTCCCGGGGTTGAACCTGACCAGGGGCCTGACGGTAGATTTCAGCTGGACGCCAAGCTTCATGGTAGAGATAGGCCAATGAATCCCCATCCGCGGAGAGGTGGGAAGGCTTGGAACCAAGTCTTCCAAGCCCTCCTTCATCAATCACATATCCCAGAAACTCACGTTGCAGCTCTTTGAAACACAGATCGAGCATCCACTGGCAAGTTTCAAACGCTTCAGTTTGACGCCCTTCGGCACAACAATTAACCGAGACATTCTGGAAGTCAATCGTCAGGTTCCTTCCTCCAGGACCTGTGATCTTCCCGATCCGTTCAGAGGCCTGGCGGCAAATGACGAGGGCTTGCTCCACCTTGCCCTGGGTACAGTAAACCATGGCCAGGTGATGAAGGCTCATGTGAAAGGTCTTCGAGTTGGCTTCCGGGATGCGCGAATACGCAGCACGTTCCTGGATCTCAAGGGCCTCTTTGTAGGCTTCTTCGGCACGGTCATACTTCTGTCTGACATGGTAAAGCAGGCCTACCAGGTTCAGAGCACTGCATACCTCCAGAGAATCCGGCCCGAACAATTGCCGTTCCAAGGCCAGAGATCTCTGGAGATATTCTTCAGCCTGCTCCAAACGTCCCCGGGAAAAGTAGAAGACACCCAGGGTCTTCATCTGAAGCACCACATAGGCATTGGGTTGATGACCTTTTTCAGCCTCTTCGAGGGCCGCCAGGAAAGCTTTCTCCGCAGCGGCATAATCGTGCTTGCGCAGAGCGGCATCGGCCTTTTTCCTGTGCTGCATCATGAGTGCATAACTCAAGGTTTTTCTCCTTGTTGCGGCCCCGATACGGTGATCAGACCAGACCTTGATCGATCATGGCATCGGCAACCTTGACGAATCCGGCGATATTCGCGCCGACCACATAATTGCCGGGATGT
>CAYZUX010000022.1:0-40809 GCA_964481775.1 uncultured bacterium
AAAAAAAAGCCGGTCAAGGGGGTGGGATGACCGGCTAGTCCTAAGAGGAGGCTTTCTTAGGTGGGTTTGGTGCTTCGGCTTGTGGGGGTGCCGAAGCTCTGCGTCTGTCTGCTCAATAAAACGAATGATGTTTTTGAGGGTAACGCCATGGTCATTGACTTTTGAGAACCGGCCCCAAAGATGCATGGGGGTCAGTTTGTTCTCAGTTTTCCTCGATGGTCGATAAAAAAAGGGATATACTTGATAACTAATTCAATGTTAAAACGCTCTGCTCTTTTGTGGTTGGCGCTATTCGTGGTCTTTCCTTCTGAACCCTCGAGGTCTGAGCCTCCCTCATCCTTCGAAAGTTACCGTTCAGGGGAGTTTTTGGAATATGAGGTCTATTGGACCAAGCTCCTGGTGGGAAGGGTGAATGTCTATATTCATGGAGTCACTCATAGGGCCGGCCAATCCTGCCTGAAAGTGGAGGCCTATGCACGGACCGACGGGGCAGTGGAGAAAATCTACGAATCCAAACAGAGGTATCTGGGCTTTCTACGGCCTGATTCCAGCTCATGGATTTATGAGGAATGGGAAAAAGAATCCGACTGGCGTCTCCAGTCCTGGCTGGAGTTTCCCGAAGGTCAATCGATCGTGAAAAGGTACAAAAAAGGACGGCTTCGTAATGAAATCCAGGTTCCACCAGGCACACTCGATCCAGCGGGTGCTGTCTACCATCTGCTTGGTCTCCCTCTGAATGTGGGCGACCATTACGAAGTCACAGTCAGTCAGGGAAAGGACCTCTACTCAGCCACCGCCGATGTAGCCCAGGGGCCTGTGCTGGAAACGATTTTCGGTTCAGTGAAAACTGTTGAGGTGACACCCCGAATTTTCTTTGAAGGGAAACCACTCGGGAAACGGACTCTCAAATCGTGGATTACAGAAGAAACCCATGTCCCTGTACGGTTGTATGCTGATATCGAATACGGTTCCTTCACCGCGGACCTGGTAAAATATCGCCCCCCTTGCAAAGACCCCTTAACGGAGCCCATCCTCGCCTGGAAAAGGTAAGGTATTCAGACTCACATATATTTCTCTTATTCAGACGCAACCGCCTCAAAGTTGACACTCATAAATCTGGTACGATACACTTCATATTGCCAAATTGTTAACTGTTATCCGACTTTTCGTCTTTCCTTGCTCAAGAGGGAGGCCTCCTTTTATGACCAGATTATCATTTCAAAAGACCTTTTGGGTGTGTCTCTTCCTTGCGATCAGTGGATCATTCACACAACCCTCTTGTGCAGATTCAGATATGGGACTGATCGACAGGCTGAGTGGGGCAGATCTACCCCAGAGTCTCATTCGAATGGAAGACCCAGCAGTCCTTTCTCATATGAACCAGGTCAGCATCGGGTTTGCTACTGCGGTAGACCTCTCCTGCCCCTCTCTGACAGGTTTGTGGGACTTTGAAAAGGGCTCCTTGGAGGCAACCGTAGGGAATGATCTGGTCTTTCTCGGAAATGCGGAATCATCGACCCAGTTCGGAACGACTACCTCCTTTGGGATTTCTGACATCAGTGGCGCCTCAGCCTATGTCATGAAATTCCCCGCGTATCCAAACTCTGATGGCATCCAGATGTTTCCAGACATTCCCGCGAATGGAGGCGGGAGTTATGTGAATCAATACAGTCTAGTCATGGACCTGCTTTATCCATCCTCCTCGGATGCCACCTGGAGGTCCATTTACCAGACCAATGACACTAATGCCAATGATGGAGATTTCTTCCTTAACCCCTCCAATGGGGTGGGTATCAATGGTGTTTATGATGGCAACTTTTCTCCGGATACCTGGTACCGCTTGGTGATCTCCGTGGATCTGACAACCGCGACCATGACCAAATTCATTGATGGTGTCCTGGTTGGCAGCCAGTCTCTGCCGGAAGGGATCGATGGACGCTGGTCGCTTTATACAGACCTGGATAATCTGCCCACCTTGCTCTTCTCGGATAATAGTGGCGATGTGGCCGAGGGTTATGTGAACAGCATTGCGGTGCTTGGTTGCGCCCTGTCGGCCTCCGATGCGGCAGCTTTGGGGGGACCCTCCGCCGAGGGCATTTTCCCCATGGTTGAGCCAGAGCCGACTGAAACCCCCACTGTGACCCAATCTCTCGTTCCCACCCCCACAGATA
The DNA here is from genome assembly GCA_964481775.1 of uncultured bacterium. GTDB lineage: Bacteria > Hinthialibacterota > Hinthialibacteria > OLB16 > OLB16 > OLB16. Next base: position 2,172 of record CAYZUX010000022.1, read on the forward strand.
CCCCCCCAAATCCATCGAATACTCCCACGCCAACCCCGGCAACAGCGATCAAAGGTGCTACCATCACCCTCTTATGTGATTGCAGTGTGGGGGAGTTTGGCAATCCCGATCAAATCCGTTTCCGGATCGTGGGCGGGACACTGCCCGGTCTGGAGGCTCCACTCGTCGCCTGTGAGATCCCCGATACCCTGGTGGACTCGATGATCGATACCTCAGTCCTGGTGGGGCTGTCCTGTGATGAAGTGAAAAGCCGGATCCTGCGTCAGTTCATTTTGGACATTCAGACTCAGGCGGCCGGCGTGATCACCGGAACCACGGTGGAAGGGCTGCCGGGTGTCCTTGCAATCCAATCCACACTCTCTTTCTATCTCGGCTTATGTTCAGTCGAAATTTCCGGAACGGACTGTGATGAGCAGGTCTGCTACCCGCTCACCTTCAGACCCATCTACAATTTGGGGGATGGTACCCAGGGTAACGAAAGTGAATTTCCAGCACTCTTCCAATGCGGTCTTGGTTTTGAAGCGGAGAACTTCCTGGAGGTAACTCCGACCCCAACCTTCACTACCACCAATACGCGTACCCCAGTCAACACGGCAACTTTCACAAGCACATTCACGACTACGGCGACAGACACATCCGCGAGCACCGCGACTTTCACTCCCTCTCCAACTGGAACAGAGACCATTCAATTCACGATCACTGCCACAGAAACACCTGTTGAAACTCCCGTGCCCAGCGCCACGGAGCTCCCGGCAGATTCTCCAACAGCCACCGGAACAATCCCTGCAGATACACCCACTTTCACACCTGAGGAAACCCTCACAGCCACTGTCACTGACACCTGGATCGACACCCCTACTGAAGCTCCAACACCCTCCGGAACTCCTACGGGTACCGAGACCTTCACTTGCGAACAGGCAATAAATCTGATCCTTGTCTGCGCTGGAGAGACCTCTCAGAACGCGGCACCATTTAGAATCCGGCTGGTTCCTGAGTTGTCTGTATTCAATTGTGAACCATTGCCATGCGGAGAGAGTCCTTACGTGGTAATCGATATCGATCCAGCCTTGATCGCTGATGATTTACCCTTCGATGAAACTCCGTTCGATTGCCTTACAGCTTTGATGTACCTGACCGATACCATCATCACCCAGGTCAATGCTCAAGGCTTTGTTGCTTCGACAGGTCCCAGCATTGGCACAGTCCATATCCAGGGTGATGTGGCCTTTTCCGCATGTCTCTGCACAGATGAGGCGGGATTGCCTTGTGACCAACCGTATGGCTGGCCGATTGGGTTCTGCGGCTTGGGGAATCTGGGTGATGGTATCGCTGGTAATGAACCGGGTTTTGATCTGGCCAGCCAGTCAAGTCTCACCGGCGGCCTGGGTGTCATCGCTGTCCCCGCGAATTGCCCGGGAGAAACCCCGACCAAGACAATCACCACCACCAGGACCCCGATGGCAGCTTTTACGGAAACCCCCACAATCACACTGACTGAGACGCCCACGGTTTCTCCAACACCGACCACCACGATCGAATGCCCTGTTTCTTTTGCGTGGGCCTCCCATGTGACTCCGCTGACTGAGTTCACCCTTAATCCTCCTGAAAATTCCCTTGGCGTACCGGATGGGCTTGTTACAAGTTTCTACAATGACAATGGAGCCGCTGCACTCTATGAATTTGCCTCTCTGTCACCGCAGGTGGCAGCGGAGGATTTCGCTTCAGCGTTGGGTGTCTCTTTAGCGGTTTTGAGTGCGGCTGATTTTATTGCCTTCGATGGGAACGGGACACCTGGGCGTGGATTTGAAACCTCCACCTGGGTCTTCTCGGATGGCATAACTTCCATCACTGTGGAACATTCCTTCGAGGATCCGGCGATCACGGACAAAATCATTGCGCTTGGAAATGTAACCCACAACGATCTGGCAGCCCTCTTTGGGTATGCACCTCCCCCAAGTGGAGATCTGGCATACATCCTCTTCGATATCAGCAACCAGGTCGATGTGACATCCGCCTCCTTTACGGTTGAGCTTTCCGCGCCCGGCCAGGCCGGGACGATCCCATATTCTCCCGATATCGATGCCCTGGGCCTGCTCTCGGTTTCCAGTGTCTGCGCGGTGCCCACCAGTACACCCACTTCCACCCAAACGATGGTCGAGACGGCCACACCGACCGAAACGATTTCGGAGACTCCCACTTTGACTGGTACCCTGACTGAATCGATTACTGCAACTGATACTCCAATCGAAACAGCCACGCCCTCCGATACCTTGACAGAGATCGCCACGCCCACGAATACCTCCACAGACACTGCTATACCGACCGAAACCCAAACAGAAACCAGTATCCCAACCGAGACCTCGACAGAGACTGCAACTCCCACAGAGACTGAGTTCGAGACGTTCTCTCCGACTGAAACAGCGACTCCAACCGTGACTGGTACGGTGACTGAGACGACAACTCCAGCCCTGACAGACACACCAACTGTCACCGCGACACCGACCATTACCCCGACACCCGGTTGCGAAAGTGGAGGTTACCTGTTGTTGACCACAGGGCAGATCGAGCGGATTGGCCATCCGGTTCAGATTAATGGAGGTTTCTTCTTCGGCAATGATTTTGCGCGAGACCTGGAGCGTGCGGTTGCGGATAATGGCGTGGGCCCGAAGGATGATCTGGTGGTCCTGGATGGATCTGGTGTGGCCTCCTTTGTGGAAAACCCGGGGGACAATATTCCTCAAGACTTCCTGTTCCCACCCACTACAGACTACCCGATTGGACGTGCAGTCGATCTCGAGATGTCACAAAGCAGTGAAGGCTTCTGGGTGCTCACTGATTTCGGCGGGATCTACCGCGCAGGCGATACCAGGGAGGATCTCGAACCGGCGTTGGTGACCGGGACGAATGTGTTACCGTTAGGTTATGACATTCCCTTCGGTGTCTTCCGCGATCCACGTTTTCCCAATCCCGGAGGGGCCTCGATCCGGGCCGTGGCCCTGGTGGTCATCGATGTCAATGCTCCTTTAAACCGTGCCGATGGTTACATCGTCATCGACAGCCAGGGGGCCCGTTACCAGTTCACCCCGGACCAGGGACGGGTGGCAACGGGGACTTACGCCGGACTTCCGGTGAATGACCCACTCAAGCTGCTTGAGCCGAAGATCCCAACCGGTGCATCCGAACCTTATGATTATACCAACTCAGGTTACATCTGGCCGTTCTTCCCCGGTCAGGATATTGCACGTGACGCCGAGATCTTTCCTGGTTCTCAGCAAGGTCTGGTTATCTTCGATGGATGGGGCGGCATTCATCCAGTGCCAGTCGATATCCCCTCCAACCCGGTCTTCTTCACACGCAATGAAGATCCAGAGAATCCGGGAGCACTCATTACGACTGTCGGAATGCCCTATATCGTGACTGGTTTCGATGACCCGGAGACAGGAGTTGATGAGGGTGATCCAGCCTTCTATGGCGCGGATGCCTACTCGATCTTCACCGACTTTGATTTCTCGGTGGGTTGCCCGGAGGGAGGATTCTACACGCTGGATAAGTTTGGTGGAATCTTCGTATTCGGATCGGCCCGGGTGGCTCCAGAAAACCTGTTGCCGGCCTGGACGTTACCGTTCGTGACAACCCAGAATGCCATCGACATGGAACTTTTTGGTTTTGAAGAGACGAATCGGTAATCCGTTATCCTAATTTGGGGCCTGTTGAAAACGCCGCTTGTGGTATGATCCTCCAGGGAGAGGTTGATCTCCCCCTATTCATACCCTGACCTGCCGGGAGGCTCCCTTCATTTGAGAGTCATCCAAGTTGCCCACTACTATGGTCCACTCGGGGGCATTGAACGGGTGGTGTACCAATTTTGTCATGGCCTGAAAGATACCCATGAGGTCGAGGCTTTAGTCTGTAATACCGGTTTACGGACCACTCAATCCATTGAGGAGGGTATTCCTGTCACCCGGGTGGGACGTGTCGCCCATTTTCAGCGCATGTCTGTTTGTCCCACTTTCGCCGGGTGGTTACGCAGGAAACGCCCGGACCTGGTTCATCTCCACATGACCAATCCCATGGCTGAGCTTTCCTTCCTGCTTTCAGGACTCAAGTGCAAGGTCGTTGCGACCTACCACATGGATGTGACCCGTCAACGCTACCTGAATTTGCTCTACACCCCTTTCCAGAGGGTGTTCCTGCAGCGCTGCTTACTGGTGACAGCCAGCTCGGAGAATTTCGCACGCACCTCTCCGGTGCTTTCCCAATGGTTGGACAAGGTACGCATACTTCCCTTTGGACTGGCCGCTGATGCCCTTTGTGAGTCCAGTCAGAGTCAGGCACTGACCGAACGTCTCTTTGCTGAGATCAGAGGACCGGTCATCCTGTTTGTGGGGAGATTGATTCATTACAAGGGATTGGAGGTACTGGTACGGGCAATGCGGGATGTCCATGCGACCTGCCTGATCGCCGGTGGAGGATATCTTGAATCTGCATTGCGCGCCCAGATCGATAGCCTGGGCCTTTCCGAACGAGTCAAACTGGTGGGACGGGTCCCCGATGAGAAACTGGTGGCTTATTACGATCGTGCCGATATCTTTGTGCTTCCCTCCGTGAACCGGACCGAGGCTTTTGGTCTGACCCAGATCGAGGCCATGTCGCGTGGAACACCCGTGGTCTGTTCGGAAGTGGGAACAGGGACTTCTTTCGTGAACCAGGATGGAGTCAGCGGTCTGGTGGTTCCGCCAAATGATCACCAGGCATTGGCTGAAGCTCTCAACCGAATTCTGAATGATGCTCAGTTAAGAACCAGGCTTTCGATGGGTGCCAGGGAACGCGTTCAAACACTGTTCACTGAGGAACGTATGATTGCGGAACTGAAAAGACTCTACGAGGAGGTATTCTCCTCAAGTTGAGGGAGAAAGAGATCGATAATTAGGTTCTCTAGCAAGGAGCCTCCATTGCCCGCGGAGCAGCACACCAAAGACGTTCCCTTTCATGTCCGGTTGGCTTCAATCCTTTCTACTCCGCTGGGGTGGCTGGGGATACTCCTTGTTGCACTGTTCTGTGGTCTGTATTGGGAACCAGTGGGTGTGATCTGGCGGGCCTGGACCAGGGAAGGAGGATACTATTCGCATGGTCCGCTGGTCCCATTTGTCGTGGCCTGGATGGTCTACTCCCGCCTGCCCCAGCTCGAGGAAATCCCCTGGAAGACTAACTGGTGGGGGCTGCCCATCCTGATTGCCTGCAGCCTGCTCTTCCTGGCTTCGACACTTTGCCACATGTACCCCCCCAAGTACTTTGCATTTGTGTTTTATATTCTTGGCCTGACGCTTCTCCTGTTTGGATCAGGTATGGTCCGAGCGACATTGATCCCCTGGGCATTCCTTTTTTTCATGGTCCCGCTTCCCGATGGTCTCATCGATCTGATCACTTACCAGCTCCGGCTCTTTGTCACTGCCGCAGCGGTCGGGCTGACCGATCACCTGGACTGGTATGTGGTCAAAAGCGGGAACTACATCTACTTCCCGAATGGAGACAACCTGGTGGTGGGGGACATCTGTGCGGGACTGCGTTCGATCATATCTCTCCTGGCGCTGGGGGCAGTCTTTGCATACCTCTCCAATCTCAGTACGACCGGATCAATCCTTCTGTTTCTCCTGTCGGCCCCTGTGGCTATCGTGACCAACGTCCTCCGCATCTTTGCGCTTATTGTGGTAGCACATTTCTGGGGTAGCGGAGTGGCCTCTGGAAGAGTGCATGACCTGTCAGGATGGGCGATCTTTGTTGTCGCTTTCAGCCTGCTTTACTTCTGTCACATCATTCTGGAAAGGTTCTTTTCACTTCCCAAAGCTGTACCGGCGGGGGAAAGAGAGCCATGAGACCTCTTCCGCTGCTGGTGGCGATTGGTGTCCTGGCACTAACCCTGGTACTTAATTTCCTTGTTCCTGTGCCGCAGGATCTGGCCCCCATGGGAGAAAGGATCGGACGGCGGATCCCATTGAATCTCGGAGGATGGATGCTTGTAAGAGACCTGCCAGTTGCTGAGGATGAAGAACGCATTCTGGGTACCAGTGATATTCTTCACCGCGTCTATGAATCCGCCACTAGTCACGAAACTGTCTTCCTGAGCCTAGTCTTCTCCAGCGGGCACCGCCACTCCATGCATCCCCCTGAAATCTGCTACCAGGCCGGTGGATATACCCTGGTCTCGCGTGGAGAGGTGGACCTTGAACACGGGGCCACGGCAACTGTGCTCCGTCTTGTTCGGGGAGAAGACAATCAACTGGTCAACTACTGGTTCTTCAGCGAGGGGAGAGAAACCGCCAGCTACATCGTTCATCAGATCCACCTGGTCATGAACCAGCTCATGATCCGTTCCCAGCCATCGGTCCTGGTGAGGCTCTCCACTCAGATCGAGAAATCGAATGTGGATGCTGCGCAGGAACGCCTGTCCCGTTTTGCGGAAGTGAGCATTCCAGTTTTAAGGGAAAACCTGCAGGCGGCCAATCACAATGGAGAAACCCATACGGAGAGTGGAGGGAGCTGATGGGATGGCACCCATCAACGAAACCGTTGGGTCAGGGTTGCCACTGATTCCTTGAGGACTTCTCGCGCTAACTGGGGATAGTGTTCTTTGCCGAAGAGGATACTGGCAGTCAGAAAGCACTCATGGGTACAGGAGCAGCCAGTTGTGTCGATCATCTGGCGGGCTTGTTGGGCTGCCTCTCCTTCCCAGATGGCCTTCCAGTCAAAGTTGACTGCTCTTACATTACCCAGTGACCAATCCAGCACCTCGCAAAGGTTCACATCACCCTCAGGTTGAAGCACCGCGATAGCACGTCCCGCCTGGCAGTGAATGGGTGCGGACTTACCCAGGGAGTAATATCCATCCCCCTCTACCAATGCTTTTCCGGATTCCTCGCAGGCCTCCGCCGAGGATTTCCTTCCGAAAGCCCGGAACCTGGCAAGAGGCTTTCCATCCTGGCGATACCGGATGATCTCACGCACCGCTTTGCGTCCGACCTGGTTCTTGGCCCGGCGCAGGACCGCACCAAACCCATGGTGATGGGTGCGGTTGTGCTCATCGGTCCAGGAAAGGAAATCCTCATAAGCCTGCAAATCGACCTGGGTGAGCTCACGGTCTGCCACATAGCCCCGCACCAGGTTGCAGGAAATCCGGTTTACCCCCAGGCCATGAAGGAACTCGTAAATCTCTCGTAAACGCGAGGTGTTGCGTCCATTGGCAGTGACTACCACGGAAACCTCAAGTGTTGGCCAACCTTTCCGGATCTCCTTCAGATCTTCGATCTGCTTAACCGCCTCCTCATACACCCCCTTTTTCCGCCGCAGGGCATCGTGCTCTTCCCCAAGGTCATCGATAGATACTCCCACATCCAGGAGCAAACCGGGTGCTTTGTGCTGGAGGGACTCAAGCACCTTCTTTACTGTTTCATGACGGGTTCCATTGGTGATCACCCCCACGCGCCGGGTTCCAGTGATGTCATAAAACAAACGGATTACCTCATCGAGATCACGCCGCAGGAAGGGTTCTCCGCCTGTCAGCCGCAGGAAGGTCAGGCTGCCGATTCCCTTGCAGACCCTTTCGATCTCCTCCAGGGAGAGTTCATTGCTTGGTCCCAGCTCATCGAGATAAAAGCAATGTGCACATCTCAGGTTACAACGAGAGGTGACAAAATAGATGAGATACCGAAGAGGTGGTACAGCCACGCGATGGATGTCTTCCTTGGTTATTGTCATTCCCACGCAAGCGGGAATCCACTGTGTCGTTAAAATCTTGTTCGATCAACAGGTTGCCGGATGTCGAATTTCATTCATTCTACTCGTGGAACAGTCAGAACTGAACAGTTGTCGGAGACTACCTGCTCCACTTTCAGCCTGAATCCGATGCTGTTAGTCTTGGCGGTGAGATAAATCCCTAACCTGTTCTGAAGAGTTGGTAGATGAAACAGATTCCGCCCTGTCATGAGTGTGTCGAACGGCAGTTGAGAAGAGTTCTGGATGTAGCCCTGAGTTGTCCCGAGGTTCTCCCGGTTACGCGGGAGGAACGGCTGAGGTTGGAGGAGGAGCTCCTGTGTGAAGCCCGGATCTGGCTGGCTCAACAACCCCTCGACCTTTCGCCCGCAGAGCTTTCCTATGGTCCCATCATGATGGTTTACAGGAAACTCGGAATTCAGGATCCCTATCTGGATCTCAAGCGCCGGTCGAATGAGGAGGCACTTGCTCTCCTTCCGGAAATGCGTGAATGGATTCATGAAAGCCCCGATCCTCTGGGCACCGCTGCACGCATGTCGGTGGCGGGGAACATCATCGATCTGGGTATCCGTAAGGACTATGACATCCATGAGAGCCTCCGGCATATCCTGGAGGAGGGTTTTTCCATCGATGAGATGGACCGCTTTGTGGAGGACATGACCCGCCGGGAAGAACAGGGAACCGGCGCCGAGGTCTTGTATATCTGCGACAACGCGGGGGAGATCGCCTTCGACCGCTTATTCATCGAGGTGCTCCTGGAGCACTTTCCCAGCTCGCGATTCACCGCTGCTGTCAATGGGGGGCCTGTCCTCAATGATGCCTTGAGGGAGGATGCCGAAGCAGTCGGCCTGACTGATCTCGTTCCTGTCATTGATAATGGTTATGACCTGTTGGGAACTGTCCTGGACTCAGTCAGCCCGGAGTTCCGCCAAGCCTTCGATCGCGCTGATTGGGTGATCAGTAAGGGACAGGCCAACTATGAAACCCTGGATGGTGTATCCGGTAAAGTTCTGTTTCTTCTCAAGGCCAAGTGTGAGCCTATCGCGGATCACCTGGGTGTCGCTTTGTTCCAGGGAGTTTTCAAAAGCGGGGATACCAGTCAGCTAGATTCCTCCAGGGAGATGGCAGCCAACTCATGTCCACACGCGCACTGATTACCGGCGGAGCTGGCTTTATCGGCTCCCACCTCGCCAAACGACTATTGCGTGAAGGCTACACTGTACGCATCTTTGATGATTTCTCATCGGGCCACAGGGAGAATCTGGGTGATTTCCAGGAAGAGGTGGAATGGTTCGAGGGGGATATCCGGAATCCTGACCGGATACTCGAGGCCTGCCGTGGATGTGACCTAATCCTGCACCAGGCAGCGGTGGCCTCGGTGCCACGCTCGATCCATGAACCGAGGTTAACCCATGAGGTCAACCTTGATGGCACCTTCAATGTGCTTCTGGCTGCCCGTGATGCCTCCATCCAGAGGGTCGTGATCGCCTCCTCCTCTTCGGTATATGGTGAAACCCCAACATTACCCAAAACTGAAGGGATGCCTCCCGCGCCAGTCTGTCCCTATGCGGTCCATAAACTGGTATCTGAGCTGTATGCCACCCAGTTCTCTCTCCATTACGGGATGGAAGTGGTCTGTCTTCGTTACTTCAACGTCTTTGGCCCCCACCAGGATCCTGACAGTCCGTATGCGGCAGTCATCCCCCGTTTTGTGAAGCGCATCCAACAGGGCCTTCCACCATTGATCTTTGGTGATGGGTCTCAGACACGGGATTTCACCTATGTTGAAAATGCGGTCGAAGCCAATCTTCTGGCGTCTCGTGCCAAGGGAGTGGGTGGTCAGGTTTTTAATATCGCTTCCGGGAAACAAACCACTGTCCGATTTATCGCCGAGGAAGTTTCCAGGTGGATGAAATGGAAGGGAGGCCTGGAGTTTGCGCCCCACCGTCCAGGAGACATCCTTCATTCACTGGCAGACATCTCCCTGGCGGGAAAAGTACTCGGTTACAAGCCGGTGGTTTCTCTGGAAGAGGGATTGCGGCGGACCTTGGAGTGGTACGCCGGATGTTAGGGCGTTGTTGAAATTGCGGAGTCATTTAAGACCTCACCCCCCTGCCCCCCTCTCTTTGCGGGAGGGGCAGGGGGGTGAGGTCCTAATTCACCATCGCCTTGAATGTATCACCGACACACTGTCCAACCGATCTGTCATTCCGGTCAAAAAGCCGTGACCACCTGGCAATGAGCAGGACTGCGGACAACCGGCCAATGGAGGAAATGGCAAACACCAGGTGGAAGTGGAGCACTTCGAAATCCCCGATGTGAAACAACACCTGGGGGAGATAAGTGGTCAATGCTCCCCCCAGGAGCGACCCTGCGACAAAACCCGGTCCTGATAACAGTCCGATCAGGCCATACGTATACTGACGGTCTGCCTCTCCGCAGATATGCTGCGGCCAACTGAAAGCAGCGATGTTGAATCCTGCCCAAAAGAAGCCCCCCACGAAGCAGACGGTCCAGGCCGGCCACAAGCGTCCTTCCTCGGCCGGCATCCAGATTAAGACATGCAGTGCCACAAATAATCCTGAGCAAATCAGGACTGCACGGTCCCCTACCAGATCGCGCGCCTTCCCCCAGAGGTGGCTCGCGAAAAGTGCCAACATGCTCGACATGAGCGAGAAATAACCCATTTGGGCTACGCTCATTTTGAGGACCTTAACCATATGAATGCCAAAAAAAGCAGCCCCTACCCCCAGCGAGAACTGCCAGAGTGAGAAAAACTGAATATATTCCTTCAGCAATGGCTTGTTTCTGACAGTACGCAGAAGTCTTCCCAGGCGCATTTTCGGGATGGTTCTTGCAGGTGGTTCATACTGCTGCAGGATCATCCTCGCCGCGAGGATCGCGGAGATGATCGCGACGCCAAAACAGATAGTGTAACCAATGTATCCGTCTCCATTACGGCGGAAGTGGTTGAGAATCTGCGACCCGGTGAAGAGCGTGACCAGCGAAGTGAGCCCCATGTAGGCATTCCGGCGCCCATAGTAGGAGCCACGAATCGTAGCGGGCACCAGGTCCGCCATCCACGAAAACCAGGCGTTGCTGGCGACCACGGCGCAGGCATTCGAAAAAAACAGGGTGAGCATCATGGTGTGATGCTTCACCGCCGGATCCCAGTCGATATAGAGCAGGAAGATGAGCACCAGCCAGCACAGGCGGTGTGCAAAGGCGAAAAATCCCGCCACCGGCTTACGGGCATTAAGCCGGCGGACCATCCAGGGCGAGATCAGAAAACAACACTGGAGCAGGTATGGGAAAGACTCAACAATGCCACACTCCAGATTCGAGGCTCCCAGATCAAGGACATAGTTGGTCAGGAAAATTCCTTGTGTGAGGGCTATGTGTACAGTGGCGAAAACAGCCTCGATGGTCGAGCACCGCATCGCCTCACGGATGGTCTGCATCTCACTGCGAGGCGCGCGGCCATTTCTGTCAAGAACTACCAGAGCACTCATCGGAAAGAGGGTAGTATACCCTTATCTGCAGAGGAGCACAAAACCTGTCAATCCAAAGCATCTTCGCCTATAATCCTTAACTATGGAGCAATCAGAACTCTCTCCTGACAATCCACCCGAACCCAATCCGGAAGTGGCACTGAGGCCCCCCAGCCGTTTGAATCGGCGAACTCTCTCGAAACTCGCCCTTGGATTTCTGTGTGTTACCAGTGCGGGGGTTGCCTACCCGTTTGTAGAGGCTTGTGCCTTGAGAGTCACCCGGCGGACCATCCCTGTTCCAAGGCTTCCGTCGGGTTTCGAAGGTTTCCGGATCGCGTTGCTTGCAGACATCCATCATGGTCCACTGACTGGACTCGACTTCATCCATAAAGCTGTCGAGAAAACCCTTTCACTTTCTCCGGATCTGATCGCTTTAGGTGGTGATTATGTTCACGCGGGCGGAAGGTATACCTACCCCTGTTTTGAGGTGTTGAGCCAATTGAGAGCCCCTTTTGGAGTCTATGCGGTCCTCGGAAATCATGATCATTGGGATGCCCCCAAGGAAACCCATGCCGCGATAAGGGAATCTGGCTTTGTGGACCTCACCAACACGGGTGTCTGGCTGGAGACCGCAGGGGATCGCCTCAGGTTCGCCGGTGTTGGCGACCTGTGGGAGGACCGTCAAGATCTCAAATCGGCATTGGGTGATATGGAGTCCGGCGATACCAGTGTGCTGCTTTCTCACAATCCGGACTACCTGGAAGTCATGGATGACGCGCGAGTCGGCCTGGTCCTCAGCGGTCACACCCATGGCGGACAGATGTATTTTCCTCCATTCGGCGCTCCACTCATCCCCTCGGCATATGGGCAAAAATACCGCTATGGGCTTGTGAAGACACCTCACTGTCAGGTCTTCGTCACATGCGGGATCGGAACCATCTATCCCCCTGTGCGTTTCTGCTGTCCACCGGAAATCGCACTTTTGACCTTGGTTTCGAGTTGATTATTCATTGCTCTGATCCGGTTGTTGGGCGGCGAAACTATGAAAGGGGTGCCGGGTGGAAACCCCCTCTGAGTTATTGCAGAATTGATCACTCGAAAGTGGAGTGTCCAGATGAAAGCCGCTTACCCCTTTTTACTCGTGTTCATTCTGGCCTGGGTGTCTGGTGAATCAGCAATGGCTCAACGCCCATCGAGTGGATTGTTGATGCCTTACACCAACCACTGGCATGCCCGGGATTATGGAACTGTGGATCTTCTCAGCCTCCTGCGTTGTGATGTAGCTCGTTGGAAGGATCACAGTACCTCAACCTCTCCCCTCACATTGGGAGGGTTCGCCATGACTTATGACAACCAGAGACAACGTGTGGTTTTTTTCTTTGGAGTGGATGACCATGGACTTCGCCTGGTGTCTGAAACCTGGGAGTGGGATGGTGCAACCTGGACACAGAAATCCACAGTAGGTCCCCCGGGCCGTGTGAACCAGGCGATGGTCTATGATGCCAGCAGCCAGGTGGTCCTCCTTTATGGCGGTCAGGGAGCAGACCTCCAGGGTACATTTACTCAAATCCTCGGAGACACCTGGGTGTGGAACGGAACGGAATGGACCGAGTTGCATCCAGTTCATCACCCCAGTCCCCGGGCAGGTCACTCAGTGGTTTTCGATGCAGCTCGAGGAGAGGTGGTGCTCTTCGGTGGTGATGAAACGGATTCACTGGATATGCAAGGTCCCTACCTCAATGATACTTGGGTGTGGGATGGAACTGATTGGGACCTTAAAGACCTCCAGGATGCTCCGCCGGTACGGTTCCGCCATGCCATGACTTATGATGTGAAAAGACAGAGAGTGGTCCTGTTCGGCGGAAATGATGAGGATGGCCCTTTGAATGATACCTGGGAATGGGATGGAAACCATTGGAACCAGGTCACCACCGCTCACACTCCCGATAGCCGCCGGGGACATGGGATGACCTACGATTCCCGCCGGGAGAAGGTGGTCCTCTTCGGTGGCGAGCTTGGATCTGATTTCAGCTCGGAGACCTGGGAGTATGATGGAATGGATTGGACCCGCATTGAGGCAGCCAACCCGCCCGAAACGGATGCCCTGGCATTGACCTATGATTCAACTCGTGGCGAAACTGTGCTTTTCACGGGGGAACAACCAGATGCCACCTTTGTATATGATGGAGAACCCAGCTGCCCGGAGTAGCTGAACGAGGAGACTTTTCAACAATGTCTGAAGTTGGTTTGGATGCGAAGAAACCTGAATACAAGAAGACTCTTGGGTTGCTTTCCAAGGAAGAGGCCGAAGCCATCTTCCCACAAAAGGCGAATCTCCCCACCAATGAGCCGCGCATTCTGCGGTTCTGGGAGGACCATGGGACTTACCGTCAACTCCGCGCACGGCGCGCGGGACGTCCCATTTTCTCTCTCCATGATGGTCCCCCCTACGCCAATGGGCGTATTCACCTTGGGACTGCTCTGAACAAGATACTCAAAGATATCACTATTCGTTCACGAGCCCTGGATGGATGGGATGTTCCCTATACTCCCGGCTGGGACTGCCATGGCCTGCCGATTGAACACAAGGTGATGCAGGAGCTTCGCAAGGAGAAAGCAGACATCCAGGGGACCCTGGAATTGCGCAAGAGATGCCGTGATTACGCCCTTGAATACATCGGCATCATGACCGAAGACTTCAAACGTCTGGGTGTGATCGGCGATTGGGGCGATCCCTACCGCACCCTCGACCCGGGCTTCGAGGCCCATGAACTCAACCTGTTCTCCCGTCTGGTGGAAAAAGGGATGGTCTACCGCAGCCTCAAGCCGGTGTACTGGTGCCCAGGATATGAAACCGCTCTGGCTGAGGCTGAGGTCGAGTACCAGGAGCGCACCTCGCCGTCGATTTATGTGAAATTCCCCTCGATCGATGTCGATCGGGTGCTTCCCGGTCCTTGCGGTGATCCCGCCAAACCTCTCTCGGTATTGATCTGGACCACCACCCCCTGGACCCTGCCTGCGAACCTGGCCATAGCACTGCATCCACGCTTCGCTTACGTGGTCATGGAGACCGCTACCGACCGGATGTTGATGGCACGTGATCTGGCCGCCAGTGTCGCCAGGGAAGCGGGAATCATTGACTACACCCTCCATGAGGCGCCCCAGGGCCAGGCTTTTGAGAATTGCCGTTACCGCCATCCCTTCGTTGACCGTGAATCGCCCCTGATCCTGGCGGAACATGTGACTCTCGAAGCAGGCTCGGGATGTGTCCACACCGCACCAGGTCATGGACACGAGGACTACCTCATCGGCATGAAATATGGCCTGGAGATCTACTCACCGGTGGACTCCAAGGGGTGTTTCACCTCCGAGTTTCCCGAATTTGAGGGAGTCCCAGTCGAAAAAGCCAATCCCGGAGTGATCGGCCTGCTCAAGAACAAAGGTGCCCTGCTCTGGGAAGGGAAACTGGTCCATTCCTATCCTCATGACTGGCGTGAAAAGAAACCGGTTATTTTCCGAGCCACCCCCCAGTGGTTCATATCGTTGGAGAAGGATGGGCTTCGTGATGCGCTCATGGCGGGGATCGATGAGGTACAGTGGATCCCCAAGTGGGGCAAGGACCGGATGGTGGCGATGCTCGGGAACCGGGTTGAGTGGTGCATCTCCCGGCAACGCACCTGGGGAGTCCCCATCCCGGCGATTCTCCTTCCTGGTAGTGGTGAGGCTGTGCTCGATCCCGAATTCATCCGCCTGTTCGCGGAGATTGTCGCCAAGACAGGAGTCAGTGTCTGGTTCGAGACCATCGAGGGAGTTGAAAATGAGGGTACAGCCGCTCTCCGGGCCCTGGTGGAGAAAACACTCTCCGCCAAAGGCATTCAGGAGGCATGGCAGCTGGGTAAAGATACCCTGGATGTCTGGTTCGATTCAGGATCGACCCATGTGGCAGTCCTGAATGAACGATACGACCTCCATTTTCCGGCTGACCTCTACCTGGAAGGGAGCGATCAGCATCGTGGCTGGTTCCAAAGCAGCCTGATCACGGCTGTGGCGGGTGGATATGGGAAACCCTACCGCGCGGTTCTCACCCATGGCTTCGTAGTCGATGAAAAGGGTGAAAAGCTTTCCAAAACCAAAGGCAACTATGTCGAAACCCGTGATGCGGTGGATGAGTATGGGGCCGATATCCTCCGTCTGTGGGTCTCCTCAGAGGATTTCCGGGGGGATATCTCGGTATCCAAAAATATCCTCAAACAAAGAGCCGAAGCTTACCGGCGCTTCCGGAACACTTTCCGCTTCCTGTTGACCTCGTTGTATGATTTCACGCTTGAGGATCGGGTTGTGGAGAGTGAACTGCTTGAACTGGACCGGTATGAGCTCGCCAAATGGCGGGGACTTGAGAACGACATTCGTGATGCCTATGCCAGTTTCGAGTATCACCGGGTTTATCACCTGGCCAACTCCTATTGCACTGTGGACCTCTCAGCCCGCTACCTCGACATTTTGAAAGACCGTCTCTACACCTTCCGCAGGGATGGCCTGGCTCGCAGGAGTGCTCAAACGGTTCTCCTGGTGATAGCCAAAGGTCTGTTCCGTTCCCTCTCGCCCCTCATCTGTTTCACCTGCGAAGAAGCCTGGCAGGCTTTACGCCGTCTGGGGCTGGTCGAGGAGGAGTCCGTCATCCTTTCCGCCTGGACAGACCGGGATCACCCCAGGGAGGAAGCCCTGGTAGAAAAATGGAATTGGATTTTTGACCTTCGCGAGGGTGTCACCGCTACCATCGAGCCTCACCGTAAGGCTGGAGAAATCGGCCAGTCATTGGAGGCAAGAATCGATCTGTGGTTTCTATCCGGGGAAGACCATGAAAGTGCCAGCCGGATTCAGGCCTTCCCCTCGGGGAGTGATCTGGCTTCCCTGTTCATCGTTTCAGAGGTTGAGTGTCACTCAGGCCCGGCTCCAGAAGGCGCAATGAGTTACGATAATCTGCCTGGAGTCGGGATTAGTTTCTCGAAAACCACCGGGACCAAATGTATCCGTTGCTGGCGCTACGTCCAAAAGGTGGGAACCCGCCCGGATCATCCTGAAATCTGTGACCGATGCCTGGAGGCGGTTCAAGCCTGTGAGTGAGGAACTCCAAAGGGAAGTCGATTCTCCGGAGGAACCCCCGGTTGAAATTGACCTTGAGGGATATGACCGCCGTACTTTCATCTTCTGGCTGTTGGCACTGCTGACCCTGCTCGTGGATCAAACCAGCAAGGCAGCCGCCCTGGAATTCCTGGACCGGGATCACCCTTTTCCAATCATACCGCACCTCTTTGAATTACGGTTGGAATTCAACCGGGGTGCGGCGTTCAGTCTGTTCGTTGGGGGACGTTGGATCTTTGTGGGTGTGTCGTTCGCGGCGATGGTCTTTCTGCCCTTATACCTCCGCAGTCTGCTCCAATCAGGCGAAAAGAGCTGGCTTTATCCGATCGGATTGGGTTTGATTCTGGGGGGGGCAATGGGGAATGCCCTGGACCGGATATTCCGTGATCAGGGCATGGTGGTGGATTTCTTCCATGCATTCTGGAGGAGGCACAGCTTCCCGGTGTTCAATATCGCCGACAGCGCCATCACCGTCGGCCTGGGTTTTCTCCTGCTGGTCATGTTTCTTCCGGAGATCATGCCCGGAAGATCTACTGAAGAATCTTAGAGGATAGAGGGAGCTGGTTTTCAACCGGCGGATTGTTGGGGAGGGGGGATGAAGAGAAATGTTTCCCATCTTGTTTCGAGTGGGGAATTTCGAAATCGGCACTTTTGGTTTGATGGTGGCGATTGGATTCTTTGCCGGTTACATGCTGGCTATCCGGCGTGCGGCACGGGCGGGGTATCCGGAAGACAAGTTCTCGAATTTTCTCATTTTCTGTCTGATTGCAGGTCTGGTTGGAGCCAAAGTCCTGCATGTCATCGTCAATATCCATAAGGGTCCGATCTCCGAGTTGGTCTTCTCACGCAGGGGGCTGGTTTTTTATGGTGGCCTGATCGGTGGGGTGGGTACCGGTTGGTTGCTGGTTCTGAGGAACAAGTGGAATGTCGCCGAGGTGGCCGATCTTCTGGCACCCTCGATTGCGTTGGGCGAATTTTTTGGACGGATCGGGTGCCTGCTCAATGGCTGTTGTTTTGGGAAGATTTGCCACAACTGGATGGGAGTCTGTTTCCCTCGGATCGAATACAAAGGCGAATTGATTGGCAGCGATCCTTTTTATCATCACTGGATCCAGGGCCTGATTCTTCCCGATGCCGCCTGTTCCCTGCCTGTTTATCCCACCCAGGCTTTTTCCTCAATGGCCGCCTTGATTACGTTCCTTTTTCTCATTTATTTCGTCTCTCCCCGGGCAAAATTCAAAGGGCAGATCGCGCTCACCTACCTCCTGCTTTACTCCAGTTTCCGTTTTGTCATCGAAATCTTCCGTGATGACCCGCGTGGTTTCTGGCTGCCATGGTTGTCAACTTCTCAGGGGATTTCACTGGCGGTGGTGGTTTTCGCGGGGGTGATGTGGTGGGTCTTGGCAAAAGGGAAGTCTTTTAGGTTCCGAGATGGGAGTTTGGGGTAATGAGTTATTGGACTCGTGTGAGTCAAATTCATGAATCAATCTCGATCTATGAGAAAGCGGCTGAGGCACGTTATTTGGAGGGATGGGAGTTGATACGCCAAGGGTATCGAGGTGGGGGTGTGTACCTGTTGGGGTATGTTGCGGAGATCTTATTGAAAGCAGTTTTTTTTCGAAGCAACGGGTACGATCTTAATGATCCAATATCACCCAAGATCCGTAAAAGCGTTGGAGTCTCAAGGATGCACGATGCGTCTGAATGGGCACGCCGAATAATCGAATCACGCAACGAACTGGAGGCATCTTTGAAAGATAATCTCATCGCCTATACACAGATTATCAGTAACCACTGGAATGAAGGTTTGCGTTATCGAGACCTTACCCCGACCGATGAAGAACTCGATGAGTTCACAGATGCTATTGCTTGGATCGAAAAAAATCAGGACAATCTCATTGTATGAGGAGACCTACATGTTAAAAGGATTTCCGGGACGTGTGGAGGACTCTATAGAAAGAGAATTACGGACCCGTTTGGCAATGGAGTATCGTAATCCAAGTCCTCCACAACCAGTTCCCTCTCTCAGGGACTCACCGCTCATCGTTTTCAGAAGATCGAGAGCTTTCAATCGGATCCATTTAATTGTGGTATGGGATGATCCAGACTGGGTGGAATTGGATTTTGCCAGCCGATGTCGAATCACGATGAATGCTTTCTCCGAGGCTTACCCTGAGCTCTCCGTGGAAGTCTCTTCCTCGCTTGGTACCACCACCGAAGAAGCTGCCAGTCTTGGGATCGATGTGGATGAGATACTGGAAAAGGGACCCGATTTAAGTCCGGAAGATCTAGTGAAGAAGTAAAGCAGTGACTGGTTCGTTTCTTACGCTACACTTTCCTCAACTGAAGCATGGGTGGTGATAAGAGTCCCGACCCCTTCATCCGTGAAGATCTCCAGCAGGGCAGCATGAGGAACTCGTCCATCAATGATGTGGCAGGTCTTGCATCCCATTTCAAGGGCGGTCTGGCAGGCCGCTACTTTGGGAATCATCCCGCCTGAAAGAACCCCTTTTTGAATCAATGTGTCGACCTCGCAAATGGTCAGCCAGGAAATGAGTGTGCTGTGATCCTTTGGGTTACGCAGCAACCCGGGCGTGTCAGTCATAAGGATGAGTTTTTCCGCTTTGAGTGAACCCGCGATCGCCCCCGCAACCGTGTCGGCATTGATGTTATAGGTTTCACCTTCTTCACCGGCTCCGAGCGGGGCCACCACCGGGATAAAACCCGCGCTGTCAAGCGACAGGATGACCTCCGGGTTGATCTTCCTCACTTCACCCACATAGCCAATATCGATCCCCTCGGGTGGACGTTCGGGATCATCGCCGAGAACTGTGGGCATGTGTTTGGCCGCCTGGATGAGGTTTCCGTCTTTCCCTGAGATTCCTACAGCCCTTCCGCCTGCACGGTTGATCGAGGCGACAATCCCCTTGTTGATCACTCCCGCAAGCACCATCTCGGTGATGTTGACTGTCTCCCGGTCAGTGACCCGTAAACCATGGATAAACTCGGTGGTTTTTCCAACCTTCGCGAGCATTTCAGTGATCATGGGACCGCCCCCATGAACGACAACCGGTTTAATCCCGACCTGACGCAGTAGGACAATGTCACGAATGAAAGCTTCGCGGGCTGAGGCCTGATCCATGGCCGCGCCACCATACTTGATGACCAGGGTCTTCCCATAAAATTTCTGCAGGTAGGGAAGGGCTTCCGCCAAATGTTGAACAAAAGTGGGAGCATCTTGCATGAGGGAGGATAATACCAAGGTGGATCAGGAAAAACCAGTTCTCCCCTCCATGACACGAGACTTGTCCGCGATAAAGAATCCATTCTGCTTACTCCCTCACCTCCCTTTGGTGTAGCATCCGTTCATGATCCCAACCACCTCTTCTTCTGATGCCTTACTTCCCTACCGGGACCCCAACATTCCTGTCGAAGCACGGATCCGCGACCTTCTCTCCAGAATGACCCTGGAAGAGAAAGCCCGTCAGATGGATCAGTACCATGGCTGTATGAACTTTGTGGACCGCACTTTTCCCACCCATTCGACCGCTATGGCCAAGGATGGGGCTCTCCTCATGGACCGTGTTGAAGCGCTCATTGGCCAGGAGGGGATCGGCTGCATCCATGACCTCTACCCGCCCGATGCCGCGCCCATCAACCAACTCCAGGAATATGCGGTCACCAAAACACGGCTGGGGATCCCAATCCTTTTCAGCGAGGAGGGGCTGCATGGCCTGTGTGGTCCGGGCAACACCATCTTTCCTCAAGCCATCTGTCTGGCCTCGACCTGGAATCCTGAGATCCTCCAACGGGTGGGGGAGGGGATCGCGGCGGAGTTCCGTGCTTATGGAATTCACGAAACCTTCAGTCCCGTACTCGACCTGGCACGTGAGCCACGCTGGGGGCGGATGGAGGAGACCTTTGGAGAGGACACCTGGCTGGCCAGCCGCTTGGCGGTCGCCATGGTCACTGGGATGCAAGGCCGAGACCTCTCCTCGGACAGAGCCATCATCGCGGAACCGAAACACTTTGCGGCCTATGGAGTCACCCGCGCCGGGATAAACTGCTCCTCCGCTCATCTGGGAGAGAGAGAACTGCGGACCTGTGTGCTGCCCATTTTCGAGGCTGCGGTCAGAGAAGCGGGCGCACTCGGGATCATGGTCTCCTACAACTCCATCGATGGGATCCCGTGCTCCGGGAACAAGTGGCTGCTGACCGATGTGTTGCGGAAGGAGTGGGGATTCCAAGGCTTTGTCCGCTCCGACCTGGGAGCCATCAACCGTCTCCATCGTGACCATCGGACCGCTTCCTCGGGAGAAGAAGCCATCCGGCAATCCATCGAGGCCGGGATGGACATGCAGTACTACGATTATGAGAGCGAGGAGTATCAGCAGGCCATCATCCGCCTGGTACGCGAGGGACGCCTGAGCGTGGAGGCGGTGGACCGTGCGGTCAGCTCCATTCTGCGGGTGAAGTTCCTCCTGGGACTCTTCGAGAATCCCTATACCGATCTCAGTCTGGTTCTCAAACGGGTTCGATGCGAGCAGCACCTGCAAACCGCGCTCGATGCGGCACGCCAGGGAATCTGCCTGATGAAGAATGAGGGAGGATTGCTTCCTCTCAGGAAAGACCTACGCACCATCGCGGTCATCGGACCCAGTGCGGCGGTGGCCCGGATGGGGGATTACACCCCCACCGTGTGGGGCTTTGAGCCGGTGATTGTCCTTGATGGAATCAGGAGCCTGGTTTCGCCAAATACACGGATCCTCTACACCAAGGGAACTGGTATTCAGGAAAACGAACTTGATCCCATTCCGGGAGGTTGCCTCTGGGTTCCTGCTGGAAGTGCTCATGGCTTGAGTGGTGAATATTTTTCCAACCTGGATTTGGAAGGTGAGCCGTGCGTGGTCCGGACCGACCCGGAGATCGACTTCAACTGGGCCTTCACCAAACCTGCTGAAGGCTTGGGGATCACGGGATATTCCGTGCGTTGGACGGGAAGCCTCATTCCGGATAAGACCTTCGAGGGCAGGCTGGGGATTGCGAGCCATGACAGCATGAGGCTCTGGGTGGATGGAAACCTGCTCGTGGATAACTGGTGCAAAGAAGCCCACAAGGCTGGGATGCTCAGTCAGCCATTTTCGTTCGAGAAGGACAGGGCATATCAGATCCGCGTAGAGTTCCGTAAGGATGCCAGTGCAATACAGGTCCTTTTGGGTTGGAACCAGGGGCGGGATGAGATCGATGCCGCGGTGAAGGCCGCCCGAGAGGCCGAGGTAGCAGTGGTTTGTGTCGGCGATAACACCATGACTTGCGGGGAATCCCGTGATCGGACCGACCTCAACCTTCCTGGCATGCAGTTGGACCTCGTGAAAGCGGTCTATGCCACCGGTACCCCGGTGGTTCTGGTCCTTCAGATTGGAAGGGGGATGACCCTGACCTGGGAAGCGGAACACATCCCCGCGATCCTCAATGCCTGGTTTCCGGGAGAGAAGGGGGGACAAGCCATCGCCGAGATCCTGTTTGGAGACATCAATCCGGCTGGACGGTTGCCGGTCACTTTCCCCAAATCGGTGGGCCAGCTGCCTCTGTACTACAACACGCTTCCCTTTGGTTCGCACCGTTATATCGATATGGACCGCGAACCCCTCTTTCCTTTCGGACATGGACTCAGTTACACCTCCTTTGAGTATTCCAGCCTCCGGGTAAGTCCTGACCGGATCGGGCCATGGGGAGAGGTGACTGTATCAGTCGATGTACGGAATGTGGGAGAAAGAGATGGCGATGAAGTTGTCCAGGTCTACCTTCATGATCTCTATTCCAGTGTGATCCGTCCGCTCAAGGAGTTGTGTGGCTTTCAGCGGATTCATCTTTGTCCGGGAGAAAGCAGGACTGTCTCCTTTACAGTGGGAACACACCAACTGCGTCTGCTTGACCGGCATATGGAGTGGACTGTGGAGCCGGGAGAGTTCGAAATCCTGGTAGGTGGGAGTTCGGTGACCCGTTTGAGCAAGAGGTTCGAGGTCGTTCATGCTTAACGAAGGAGGAGTGGTTTCAATGAGTGCTTGTGCAGGTGGTTTTGGCAGAAGAATCCTGTCTGTTGGATTGATATTAGGGTTAGCGGCTGGTGGCTGGTTCGCGCTTCCGTGTGTGTCCCAGGCGGAGACTCCCGAACAGCGTGATGCCCGGATGGGGTGGTGGCGCGATGCGAAATTCGGCATGTTCATCCACTGGGGTTTGTATGCCATTCCCGCGGGAATCTGGAAAGGCAATCCGGTTGAACACGCCGGAGAGTGGATCATGTTCAATGGCAAGATCCCTGTTCCCGAATATGAGCCGCTGATCAGGGAGTTCAATCCGGTCAAGTATGATCCCAAGGAATGGGTGCGGATCGCCAGGGATGCCGGTATGAAATACATCGTCATCACCAGCAAGCACCATGATGGCTTCTGCCTCTTTGACAGCAAGCTCACGGATTATGATGTCATGAGTACTCCCTATGGCAAGGATCTGCTCAAACCGCTCGCGGATGCCGCACATGAGGCGGGTCTCAAAATCTGCTGGTACCACTCGATCCTTGATTGGCACCATCCAGATTACCTTCCGCGTGGTGCGAAATCCTCCCCGCCTTGGTCTGCACGCCCTTGGGATACCCGTCCCACCGAGGGGGCCGACCTCAACCGTTACATCGATTACATGAAGGGACAGCTGCGTGAGCTGCTCACCAACTATGGTGACATCGGTATCCTCTGGTTCGATGGAGGTTGGGAGCACACCCCCGCCGAGCTCCGTTCCGAGGAAGTGGTCGATATGATCCGTTCGATCCAACCGGGGATCATCATCAACAACCGGATCCAGATCCCACAAGACTATGACACCCCCGAGCAGTACATCCCCGAAACAGGAATCCCCGGACGTGATTGGGAAACCTGCATGACCATGAATGATACCTGGGGATATAAAGTCAATGATCACAACTGGAAATCGAAAGAAGAC
Organism: uncultured bacterium; assembly: GCA_964481775.1. Lineage (GTDB taxonomy): Bacteria > Hinthialibacterota > Hinthialibacteria > OLB16 > OLB16 > OLB16. The sequence continues at coordinate 25,568 of CAYZUX010000022.1, forward strand.
CTGATCCGGAAACTGGTGGACATCGTCAGTAAAGGTGGAAACTTCCTGCTCAATGTCGGTCCGGATGCCGAGGGGCTGATTCCCCAGCCCAGCGTGGAGCGTCTCGCGGCCATCGGAGAATGGCTGAAGGTCAATGGGGAAAGCATTTATGGCGCCAAACCGAGTCCTTTCCGTCATCTGGAGTGGGGACGTTGTACCTCCAAGCCAGGACTCCTTTATCTTCATGTCTTTGAGTGTCCCGATGGACATCTGCTGGTCCCCGGTCTCAAAAACAAGGTGACTAAAGCTTATCTCCTTTCAGACCCTCAAAAGGGATCTCTTCAGACCATCCGGGAGGGAGATGATCTTCAGGTCAATGTATCGGGTGTCACCCCCGATTCTGTGGACAAGGTAGTGGTCCTCGAGATCGAGGGCGAACCCGATGTCGATAACAGCCTGCGTCCCCTCAAAGATGGTTCAGTGATGTTGGCCTCCTTTGATGCGGAGATCCATGGCCAGACCTTGAAACATGAGACAAAAGGCCACATGGACAACATTGGTTGCTGGACTGACAGCAATGACTGGTTAAGTTGGGAAGTGAAAGGTGTCAAACCCGGCAAATACCAGGTGGAGTTGGACTTCGCTTGCCAGAAAGAGAGCGAGGGCAGCAAGGTGGATCTTATCGTGGGAGATCAAACCCTTTCGATGACAGTCAAGTCGACAGAGTCTTGGGATAAATTTGTTACGGAGTCAGTGGGAATGCTGGAGGTCAGGGGTTCCGATCAGCCGATTACCTTCGAACTACGGGTGAAAGAGAAGCCCGGCGATGCGGTGATGAACCTGAGATCGATCAGGTTGACTCCTCAATAAAATGACGCAAAGCGTGGAGTGGTCCGAATACCAGGCGCTTTTCACCGGTTTGGATGAGGTCACCTGGCTGAACCATGCCGGCGTTTCGCCGGTATCGCGTCCTGTAGCTGATGCGATGCACCAGTTTGTGGAGGGGCTGGTGCATCGCGGCGCCTTGGGGGTGCCGGACTGGTATGCCGGTATCAGGGAAACCAAGCGGATTGCCGCCCCACTGTTGAACTGCAACCTGGCGGATCTGGCGATTACCCCCAACACCACGCATGGAATCAACCTGATTGCCAATGGGATTCGCTGGGAACCGGGAGATGAAGTCCTTCTCTGTTCAAGAGAATACCCCGCTAATGTCTATCCCTGGTGGGCGCAACAGGAAAAAGGAGTCCGCCTGGTCTGGGTCCATCCGGGGGAGGATGGTCGTATTCCGGTGGAGTCCTATGCCTGTAAGGCTTCCGGGCGGACGCGGGTCATCGCGGTTTCGCATGTCCAGTTTGCCTCGGGGTACCGTCATGATCTCGCCGCCTTAGGGCAACTGGCCAGAGAAGTGGGAGCCTACCTGATCGTCGATGCGATCCAATCTTTCCCTGTCTTACCCATCGATGTGTCGGGATGGGGAATCGATGCCCTCTCCACTGGGACTCACAAGTGGCTCCTGGGCCCAACTGGAGTGGCTTTGTTCTTTACCACTCCGGAGTTGCGGGAGAGTTTGAACACAACCTGGGTCGGCGCGGACTGCATGGTGGATAGCCTCAACTACCTGGACTACCGCTTCGAACTGCTTCCGGATGGACGGCGTTTCGAAAATGCCTGTCTGAACTTCGCGGGAATCGCGGGGGCGAGAGCAGCGCTTGAGGTGGTGACCCGGTTTGGACGGGAACGGATTGAGGAGGCCATCAAGTACAGGACCGGGCAGCTTCAGGACTTCCTCCTGAATCAAGGGTTCAGGATTTACAGTCCCAGGGGGGAGGAGGAGTGGTCGGGTATACTCTCTGTGATTCATCCACGGATCACACCGGGGGAATGTGAGAAAAGGCTGAGAGCAGCAGGCATCATCACTTCGGTCCGCGATGGCCGTTGGCGGCTTTCCCCTCACGCCTACCACACGGATGCCCAATTTGACAGAATCCTGAGTGTTATTGCCAAGGTGGAGTAGCGAATCCATTCGCTTGGGTGGCAACCATACGAATGGGTACGCTTTGACGCCGGCTCAGCGAATGAATTCGCGACTGCCTCGAAAATAGAACGCCAGAGATCATTTAACTGGCCAGAAGCCACTAATTCAGCTCGCCCACGAGTTGTACTCGTGGGCGGAACCCATCTAGCGGAGTTGAACTCCGCGGGATGTGACGCCGGTGTGGAACCGCGTGGGAGTGCAACTCCCACAGAAGGGCCCGGTCCAGGAGTGCAACTCCTGGACCAGCTAGTATGAGACATTTTCATGCTTTGCGGGTGCCGCCAAGCGACATGATTACTCCTTTTTTGAATGAGGCTTGACGATGCGCATTGCCCTGGTGGGTCAAGATGTTACACCGGTCGAGAAGCTCTTGCCGGAATTTGGCCTGATTCGCGATGATATCGATCCCGAAGCCGTGGTCTCGGTCGGTGGAGATGGCACCCTTCTGCAAGCCGAACGAATTTATCCGGGAATCCCCAAACTTCCGCTCAGATCCTCTGAAACCTCGCGAAAAACCCACCACCACAAGGCAGAGTTCCTCCTGGACAAGCTCATCAAGGGTAAACTGGTTGAGGTTCCCCAGATGAAACTTGAGGCTACCCAGGGAGACCACCGGCTCCTCGCCCTCAATGACATCATCTTCCATAACAAGATCGTCACCTCGGCTGTACGTTACCGGGTTGAGATCAATGGGCGCAACCACAGTGGCGACATCATCGGGGATGGAATGACAGTGGCGACCCCCTTCGGCAGCACTGCATACTACCGCAGTATCACGCACAGTATCTTCCAGGTCGGAATCGGCCTGGCCTTCAACAACAGTACCGAGCCGGTGGATCACATGGTTCTTGCGGAGGATTCCGTGATCCGTGTCTGCGTGGTGAGAGGTCCTGCCCTGGTGACCGCCGACAATAATCCCGACTGGTTTCACCTCGATGAAGGAGACAGTGTCACGATCTACAGGGCTGCGCAGCCGGCGAAGATACTATCGCTGCCTTGAGCACAGGAAGGAGGGCTATCTCCATGTCTTTTGAACTTCTCAAAGAACTGACTGAGGCCCCGGGCATTCCCGGACGCGAAGAGGCGGTCCGGGCCATTGTCGAGCGGGAGTTGCAAGGTGTGGTGGATGCAGTCCGGGTTGATACCCTGGGCAATCTGATCGCTTACCGCCCGGGAACCTCGAAGAAACCCAAACGAGTCATGTATGCCGCGCACATGGATGAGATCGGCTTCATTGTGCGTTTCATCGATGACAATGGCTTCATCCGGCTCAATCCCTTGGGTGGGCATGACCCACGCAACACGGTCGTTCAACGGGTACGTGTTTTCGGGAGAGAGGAACTTCCAGGTGTAGTCTCCACCGCCACCAAGCCGGTCCATGTCCAGACCGAGGAGGACAAGAAGAAACTGCTGACGGTCGACGATCTTTTCGTGGACACCGGGCTTCCCGTCAAAGAGGTCAAGAAACTGGTCTCCCCGGGTGATATGGTCGTTCTGGATCGTCAAACCAGCCGCCTCGGTGAGCGGGTGACCGGTAAAGCGATGGACAACCGTACGGCGGTCTATACCCTTCTTCAGGCTTTGAAAAAGTCAGGTTCCAGCCGGGATGAGACCTTCGCGGTGTTCACAGTTCAGGAAGAAGTGGGGCTACGTGGAGCGCAGACCTCGGGGTATGGAGTTGCTCCGGAAATCGCGGTTGCCCTGGATACCACGCTTGCTCTCGATACTCCCGGGACAGATGCCAAGGATGCGATCACACGCCTGGGTGAAGGAGTCGGATTGACCGTGATGGATGGTTCCTTCATCTCAGACCATGCCCTCCTCAAGGAATTCGAAAAGCTCGCCGAGAAGAACAAGATCAAGTATCAGCCGAATATCCTGCCACGCGGTGGGACCGATGCCGCCAGCATCCAGCGGGCACGCGAGGGAGCACGTGCCATCACCATCTCACTTCCCACCCGCTACATCCACAGCTCCATCGAGACCATCGACTGGGGCGACCTCGAAGCCAAGGTCGACCTGGTCGCGGCCTACATGAAGGGGAAGTAGTTTCCTGGTTCCCGATAGATTTTTTTATAGTTTCTTCAGCTTCACATTCCTGAAACAGACATGGTTGTGGTGATCCTGCAGCGCGATGAAACCACGCTTGAGACGCAACGCCATTTCCGGCAGGGAGTCCAGATTCAGAGACTGGACAATCGTTCCATTCAATACCACCTGCAGGGTAGGTCCATTGAGGGTGATCTCGTAGGTGTTCCATTCCCCATTGGGTTTTTGGGCGGCGGCCAGGGGTGGCACCTGGACATAGATCGCTCCGGTGCTGTCATTTGCCGGTGGCTCACCATAATCTCCCTCGATCTGGGTTTCCATCCCAATCCGGGAAGCCCTTCCAGCACGAGGTGCGCGCAGCATCACGCCACTGTTCCCGCCTGCATCGATTTTCCAGTCCAGTTTCAGAATGAAGTTCTCATAACGGTCCCTTGTTCTGAGCAGTCCGCCTTTGTCCTCGGCCCACTCGATCATCCCATCGTGGACTTTCCAGCCATTCTTATTTGAGCCGGTCATGGTCCAGCCGTTGAGCGTCTTGCCATCAAACAAGGCGATCCATCCCTCGGCGCGTTCCTGCTCGGTGAGAATTGAGTTGTCAGGGGTCCAAGGCTGGTTCTCGATGGGGTCGGCCAGGGCGGCATCCACCTTGGCGTAGATATCGGGCGAATCTGGAACCACGAAATGCGGACAGGAGGTCAGATCCGATGGCAACAGCCCCGAAAGAAGACGGATGCCTCCTGCGGTAACCGGTGCTCCAAGTACTGCTTCGGATGTGACAACCTGGATTGATCCACCCGCGGGTGCGGCCACAATCAGGTTGGGTGCGGCCTTGTGGAACTCCTCGGCGGCTTCTTTGGCGCTGGGACCATCGATCAGATAGACCATGTGTGGACGATTGGCGAAGGTCTTGGCCACAGTGCGGGCTGCGACGATCCGGAAACCACCTTCCGCCGGCATGGAGGGGATAAACACCCGGCACATGGTCCCCATATGCCGTTCGGTGGCTTCATGTACGACCGATGCGATTGCCTGGACAGACTCCGCTTGGACACTGCTTCCATCCGGGGAGATTCCCAGCAGATCCACACAGATGGTGTTTCCTCCCACTTCGGCAATACGATGGAGAGTTTGTGCGATGACCTCATAGGGAGTACCGGGTGCAGCCACAAAGGGAGACTGGATCGAGCGGATGGTCCAGGGATCTTTCCCACGGTACAGGACACCCTCCTCGATGGTGAATACGTGATCTTTTTTCTCTTCCCCCCCACCGCAACCGGTCAGGAACAGGACAAAAGACGGTAGGATGAGAGCATAAGAAAACTGTCTAAAGGTCATGGTTGTTCTCCTTGGAAATGCTGATTTTAACAAGACTCAGAAGATCATCCGAGACCAATCCCTTAAAAATCCTCTGGTGCCCTGGTTTGGACAGGTGCATCCCATCGGCGAAAAGGAAAGAGTCTTTTGAATCACCACCTGTGAGCCATTCGTATGCGTCCTGGAAAGGGATCCCCTGCTGACACAAGAAATTCTTGACCAAATCTTGAGGGTACCAGTACTCATCCTCCCGAGCCCGGAGCTGGTACTCATAAGGAAGCAAGATCACAGTCACAGGGATGCCTTCCTCTTCCGCCAACTCTGAAACCTTCGATAGCGGTGCGAACAGATCTCCTGCAGAGGTGTTCATGTCTCTGTAAATCTGGTAATCCCACAGAAACATCCCACGGCTGCGGTCCAACAGAGTCCCTTTGAGAAAAAGAAAAAGCTTCGATCGTTTGCGAAAGAGATCCATGGTCCATTCCAGGGCTGCGGGACGATTGACTTCGGTGAGTGCCGTGGCATCCAGGGTTGAGTAGATATCATTCAGACAGAAGAAGAGGAGAACCTTACAGATCAGGGGATCTGTCTGGAGCATGGTCCTTAAGACTTCCGGATATCCATTCATATCCATTCCGACCACTGAGGCGTTCCAGATTTTCAGCTCGGGACTGGAAGCCTGGAGCAGTCCCGCAAAGGTTTCCTGGGGTGGGACACCTGTTCCAAAGGCCACTGAGTCGCCCAGGATCAGGAGAGATTTTTCCCAGGTGGAAGGAGCGCCGGGCAGGGAAAGGCAGCCATGCTCATCGATCTGGACCTCCTGCCCGAAACAGATCCCCCGTGCTCCTTCCTGCCAGGCCACACGGTTCCCTGAGGAATCCAGCCTGAAAAGATGATGGTCGGCTCCCTGATAGTTGACAAAGGGACAGAGAAAACGGACTAACACCTCACCGGCAAGTGGGATGGCAAGCAGGAGCGCCAGACAGGTGATCCATTTCAGACATCCCCTACCATCTCCTTCAGGTGGCGGGATGGATGTTGCGGGATCCTCGCTGGACACTGATCACCGGATACGCCAGTAGAGTTTGAACAACTCACGGAAGGCACGCAGGATCACCTTCGGACTTCCCCCGGATTGGACACCCGCGGTACGTGGATAGTGGTTGACCCCGATCTCCTTGAAATGGAACCCCTTCCGCTTGAGCTTGGCCAGGAGTTCCACTGTGATCATGGCACCTCCGGCTTCGATGTCGATACCTTTCAGGATTTTCCGGTGGAACATTTTGAAGGCGCAGTCCAGGTCTCGAACTTTGATTCCAAAGAGAATCCGGATCAGCATTCCCCAGCATTTGGCGAAGATTTTACGATGGAAGGGATCCCGGCGGTTGATCCGGTATCCGAGGATGGCGTCATACTGGTCGATTTCGGCAAGGAACTTTTCGATCTCGCGGATGTCAAATTGGCCATCCCCATCGGAGAAGAACACGAGATCCTTGGTGGAGCTGTAGAGGCCAGTTCTGACTGCTCCGCCATATCCCTGGTTGACCTCATGGTGGATCGGGCGAAGATGTGGGATCCGTTGGGCCATCCGGTCTATCAGCTCACGGGTCCCATCGGTGCTCCCATCATTGACCACCAGGATCTCATAATCGTCGACAAGCCGTTCAAGTGTTTCGTAAGTGGCTTCGATCAAGCGCCCGATGTTGTCAACTTCATTGTGGGCAGGGAAGAAAACACTGAGGCTTTTCATGAATCCGGCCTTCTCAAGGGTGAACCAAGTTTTTCATATTCCCCTTTTCCTCACAAGAGTCCCCTGCATTTCCCATCCGGCATCTGCCCTGGCTGGCGGGAAAACAGGGAGTGGGAAAGCTCCCCGTGACTAAAAAAAACTCGTTATCCCGAGTGTCAGGAACCGTCTCTGCAATTCATGGGACTCATGGTATAAAAGAGGGGCTCACGAGAGAGAAACGAGGGAAGGTGAATGGTCGAAGCGGAGCTTTTCGAGATCCGTATCAATGAAGTGGAGCAGGAACAGATCATTGTTCTGTCCGAGAAGCATGGGGATCGCCACCTGCCCATCGTGATCGGCCTGTGCGAAGCGAATGCCATCCACATTCGTGTTCTTGGAATCTCTCCTCCACGTCCCCTGACCCATGACCTGCTCTGCAACGCGATAAAGGCTCTGGGGGGAGAAATAGACAGGATCCTGATCAATGACCTGCGGGATGGAACCTACTTCGCCCAGATTATAGTTCTGGTTAAAGATGAGGAATTGGCCATCGATGCCCGTCCCAGCGATGCGGTTGCTCTCGCCGTCAGGGCAGGTTGTCCCATCTTCATCGAAGATCATGTTTTGGAAAGAACCCAACCGGAGGGAATCTGACCATGACCACACCCAAGAACCCAAAAGTTGAAAGGCGGGCGAAGAAACGTCAACGTGCCTCACTGAACATCCGGGTCCATGTCGGTACCCGGGCCACGACAGTCTCTACCCATGATGTCTGTTTGAATGGCCTGTCCTGTTATCTCCCTGAACCTTTGAGCCTTTTTACCAAATACCGGTTCCGCCTGTTTGTACCGTTGGATAACAACCTGACTGAGGAGATCGACGGGGAGGGGATCGTTGTCCGTGTCGAGGAGGTTGAGGTGGGAGATAAAAACCTTTTCCAGACCGCTTTTTTCTTTCAGCACCTGGACCCGGGCCATTTGAAAGTATTGGAAGCGTTCATGACCGAGGAAGCCGAATAGGTTCCGTGCCCCTCTCCAAGTGGCTGGTTCATGCTTTCGGCTGGCTGCCCGCCATTGCTGCGATGGTACTGATCTTCGTTATCAGCTCCGGTCCGGCACCGGAATTCATGCATCACCAGGTTTTCGACCTACAGGATAAAGCGCTTCATGCGGGTGCCTTTTTTGTCCTCGCGTTTCTCTTTTTCCGGGGAATCCTCTGGAGTGGGTATCCGCCAACCCGGACTGCTGCCTGGATTGCCATGGGACTGGCCGCCCTGTATGGCGCCACCGATGAGTGGCACCAATCCTATGTTCCATCCAGAACCTCGGATATCGATGACTGGATCGCGGATGTCTTCGGAGCACTCATTGTGGTCATGGCCTGTTTTCCCCTGGCAAGGCTTCTGAAATGGGAAAAGGGTTTTTGGAGAAATGATTGAGTTCGATTCACACTGGTGAACCGGATTTCCTGGAAAAACCCGGTATTCCATGACCGTCTGAAATTCCTGGATTGCTGATCAAAACTCCCGGTTTCCCTGTTGTCAACCTGGCCAATCCCGCCTTAAGATAAGGTCACGATTGTACCCAACTCTCTCATCGCTCCGAGGTCCGATGAATCGTTATCTCGTTTTCGCACTTCTTCTGTTTTTATTCTTTCAGGTCTCAGCCTGTTCTGAGGATGAGGTTCAGCCTGGAATGCCTCCCGCGACGGCCCGGCAAGTGGTCTTCGAAAAAGAGATCCGGCCAATCCTTCAAAACAAGTGTATTCGTTGTCACGGAAGAGGCAAATCACGGGGAGGATTCCGTATCGATACCCGTGAAACCATTCTCGAAGGCGGGAACAACGGAGCTGCGGTCGAAATTGGAAACAGTACGGGAAGCTACCTGGTGCGCCTCATTTCGGGAACCGATCCGGACACGATCATGCCTCCGGAGGGTGATGTCCTTAAACCTGAGCAGATTGGTCTCATCCGCGCCTGGATAGACCAGGGACTGGCCTGGGAAGCGGGCCTCTCGCTTGGACGTTTCAAGGAAGCATCGTTGGCTCCAAGGAGACCAGACCTTCCCGAACCCCCAGCACAAGACCTTACTCATCCCATCGACCGTTTCATCGGGGTATACCTCGGTGGGCAAGGCCCCGATCTCCACAAACTGGTTCCGGATGCCATCTTTGCCCGGCGGGTCTACCTGGACGTCATTGGTCTGTTACCCACACCGGAGCAGCTGGATTCGTTTCTACAGTCAAATTCCCCGACCAAACGGGAGGAGTTGGTGGACCACCTGCTTGCGGATGGCCGTGGTTATGCCGCGAATTGGATGACCTTCTGGAATGATGCCCTGCGTAATGATTATGCCGGAACGGGATACATCGATGGAGGCAGGAAGCAGATCACCGAGTGGCTTTACCACTCGCTTGAAACCAATAAGTCCTATGACCAGTTTGTCGCTGACCTGATCCATCCCTCCACACCCGCCGAGGGCTTCATCAAGGGGATTGTCTGGCGTGGGGTGGTCAATTCGTCACAGACGCCCGAGATGCAGGCCGCGCAGAATGTGTCCCAGGTGTTCATGGGAATCAACCTCAAATGTGCCTCCTGCCATGACAGTTTCATCAGTAACTGGAAACTGGAGGACGCCTACAACCTGGCTTCCGCTTTCGCTGAAAAGCCTCTTGGCATCTACCATTGTGATACCCCCACGGGAACCACCGCCACCGCCCGGTTCCTTTACCGGGAATTGGGTGAACTCCCGGTGGATGCTTCCCGGGAGCAGCGCCTGGCGCGCCTGGCGGAGGTGATCGCCAGTGATGGCAATGGACGGCTCACCAGGACCATTGTCAACCGTCTCTGGGCACGGTTCATGGGACGGGGATTGATCGAGCCGGTGGATGAAATGGACAATGAGGCCTGGAACGCGGACCTCCTGGACTGGCTGGCCTATGATCTGGCGGAACATGGCCATGACCTGAAGCGAACGATCCGCCTGATCCTGACTTCAGCAGCCTACCAGCTGCCATCTGTGTCAATCGACTTGATGAACACAGGAACCTATCGATTCACCGGGCCGGTAGTGCGGCGTATGACCGCCGAGCAGTTTCGTGATGCCCTTGCAGCTGTCACTGGAATCTGGCCGGCCACCTCTTCCGCCGGTTACCTTCCACAGTCTTTACCCAATCAGGCGGGACAAGTTCGTGCATGGCAGCTGAAGGCGGATGCCTTGACCACTTCATTGGGAAGACCCAACCGTGAGCAGGTGGTGACTCAACGTCCCACCCTCGCAACCACGCTTCAGGCCCTTGAACTGACCAATGGCCAAACGCTGTCCGATCTCCTCAGACAGGGGGCCGAAAACCTCGTAACGCGGAATGATGGTTTTCAGGTTCTGACAGAGAATCTGTTCAGGACAGCCCTGGGTAGAAAGCCCAGCGCCAGGGAGCTGGATCTGGCTAGAGAAATGATGGGTGAACCTGTAGCCAAAGAGGGTGTTGAGGATTTACTCTGGGCGGTAGCGATGCTTCCCGAATTCCAATTGATCTACTGAAACCAAAGGGAAAGGTGAACAAGGAGAGAAACATGTCCAAATCTCCAGCAGTCACACGCAGGGATTTTCTCAAGACAGCGAGCGCGGCCACGCTCTCTGCTTTGGCCGCCGGTTTTCCAAGGCAGCTCCACGCGGCTGACCAGACTGCGCCCAAGGCAACCGCCGACACGCTGATCGTGTTGTGGATGGCGGGAGGAATGGCCCATACCGAGACCTTTGATCCCAAACGGTACACACCTTTCGCCAGCGGTATGGATACGAATGCTGTACTGAGTACCTTCCCCTCCATCAACACGGTCGTGGACAACATTAAGTTCTCGGAAGGTCTTGAGAACCTCGCCAGGGTAATCGATCGAGGAACACTGATCCGCAGTTACAAGGCGGGCGATCTGGGTTTCATCCTGCATTCCCGTCACCAATATCAATGGCACACCGGTTATGCTCCACCGCAGACTGTTGCCGCTCCCCACATGGGGTCAGTCATCGCAAGGACCCTGGGTCCGCTCAATCCGGATGTACCCGCCTTCATTGACATCGGACAACGGTTGGATGTGGGCGAGGGAGAAGAGCTCAAAGCTTTTCACCAGGCGGGATTCCTTGGTAGTGAGTATGGCCCCTTTTTCATTCCCTATCCCGATGATGTCCGTAGTGTCCGTCCTCCCGAAGGGATGACACCCAGCCGTTTTCAGAATAGGTATAAACACTACAAGGCTTTGGCCGAGGCCAGCCCTGTGGGACAGTACGGTAGCGGTTACCAGAAAGAGTCGCTGGTGCGTGCAATGGATAACGCCCATCGCCTCCTCAGTTCGCCTGCCGCAAAAGCCTTCGATTTGGCACTGGAACCACAACAGATTTATGATCGTTATAACACGGGCCGCTTCGGACTGGGATGCCTGTTGGCACGCCGTCTCACCGAGGTTGGGGCACGCTTCATTGAAGTCACCACGGAGTATGAACCCTTCAAGATGTGGGACACCCATGAAAATGGCCATACCCGACTGGTGGACATGAAGAAACTGATCGATGCTCCTATTGCTCAGCTTGTTCTTGATCTTGAGGAGCGAGGGCTTCTTGACCGGACCCTGATTGTCATCGCCAGTGAATTCAGCCGTGATATGCTGGTCGAGGGCAAACCGGACCGCAAGGTCAAAGACCAGGTCGAGGTGCCCTCCGTCATGACCGAGATGAAGCACTATGGCATGCATCGACATTTCACGGATGCCGGTTGTGTGCTCCTTTTTGGCGGGGGAGCCAGAAAAGGTTTTCTCTATGGGGTCACCGCTGAGGAGCGTCCCTGCAAAACGATCGAGAACCCGGTCTCCATCGAGGACTTGCATGCGACCATCTACACCGCACTCGGGATCTCCCCCAAACTGAGTTACGAAATCGAGCAACGACCCTTCTATGTGACCAAAGACGGACTGGGACAGCCGGTGAAGGAGCTGTTTGTGTGACAGGCAATCTGGGAATGAGTCAATCGATTGCCTGAATCAAATGCTCTGAGAAGGCTCTGAAAAACCTTTGAGAGGGAGTTAACGCGCCAAGGGCAAAAAGAATGCCTCATAAACCCGGCATTCATCCTCGGTCATCATATCACCCAGGGTGTACCTTTCCAGGACCGATATGAAAGCCTCGCCAGCATCACGGAGCACGGCTTTCAGACCGCAAACCTGATCGATGGGGCAGGAGTTGCGCATTGGGTTGAAGCATTCGACGATATCGAAATCCGGTTCAAGCTGACGGATCACCTCTCCCAGATTGATCTCTTCAGGTTCCTTTGCCAGTTCACTTCCACCGGTTCGGCCACGGCGTGAGCGGACATATCCATGTTTGCTCAGGTTCAGGACCACTTTGACCAGATGGTTGGCGGATATGCCATAGGCCCTGCTGATTTCCATTGTAGGAACAAGACGGCCACGGTTGGCCGCCAAATAGATAAGAACTCTGAGTGAATAATCGGCATGTAGTGTGAGTTGCATTTCAGTACCAGACCCCCGTAATAGGTATTATAATCATTCACGCACTGTTTTGGCGAGGGGTGCCAATGCGGGGGGTCCTCTTACCTGGGGGGATTATTTTTCTTGTTGACGAAGTCTATCGATTTGCAAGGCAAAGTTGCGTAACCGCCCGGTTGTTGCCAGTACCATCAACACATCACCATCCATCAATGGCTCTTCAGCCGGCGGAGCCAGGATTGTCTGAGGTTTTTCCTTATCCGCAACTTTCCTGATCAGTCCCACCACATGGACATTGTATTTACGCCGAAGATCCAGACCTTTGAGGGATCTCCCAACAAATCCATCAGGACAATCGACTTCAACAATCGCGGCATCTTCAGTCACATCGATGCGGTCGATCAACCCGGGAAGAGTCAGACTGCGGACCAGCTGTTCGGCGGCTACTCGTTCGGGGAAAACGGTCCGTGTCGCTCCCACCACCTCGATCGCCGCTGCCTGATCCTCGGTATTCACTTGGGCGATGATCTCTTTCACTCCATGTGTGTTGAGGTAATGCACAACCAGGACACCGATGTCGAAGTGATCGGGCAACCCCACCACGGCGGTTCCACAATCCGTGATGCCCAGTTCGTTGAGCACATCCCGGTCACGCAGGTCGGCGCAGAATGCCTTGGTGACACTATCACGTATCGCATTCACACGTGACTCACTGACATCCACCGCAATCACCCTGGTTCCCGCGGCCTCCAATCCGATGGCAACCCTGGCGCAGAATGTACTCAGACCTAACGCCGCCGCGAATTCGGGCATGGCAGCTCCTCCTATCCGACCATGACGTAATCTTCCGGTAATGAATACCGGCTGGGTTTTCTGGCTCCCACTAGCGACTCCGCCAGAAGGAGTGGCCCCAACCTCCCAATGAGCATGACAAGCACCAGGAGAACTTGGCTCGTACCTGTCAATGTCGCGGTGATCCCTGTCGATAGCCCCACTGTACCCAGTGCGGAAACAACCTCAAACAGATGCCCGAGGAATAGTCCTCTGGCTTCAGGGCTGTAAGTCGAGGTCAGAGTACTTGTCTCGACATACTCCATGATCATTGTCGCAAAAATCGTTACGACCGCGTAAGCCGCTCCCACCGCAATCGACTTGGAAATCACGCTCAATGGAACAGAACGTCCCATCAACTCAACCCTCTGACGCCCCTTGGAACGTGACCAGATGAGTGCCACGAGTATCGCAAAGGTGGTCGTCTTGATTCCACCGCCAGTGGAGCCTGGAGAGGCGCCCACCCCCATGAGGAATATCTGGAGAATGAGGGTTGTATTGGTAAGCTGGCTTGTATCGACCGTGTTGAATCCGGCTGTGCGGGGGGTCACGGAGAGAAACAGCGAGGCGAGGAGCCGGTCCTTCAGAGAGAGGTCTTTCAACGTGTTTTCCCACTCAAGGATGAGAAAGACAATGGCAAAAAGGACAATCAGGATACTCGTGGTCCGGAGGACCACACGGGTATGGAAGGAGAGATGCTTACGCCTCGATTCGGCTGAAGGATTGGAGAGATAGTAGGTCATGTCCGAGAAGACAACAAAACCCAGGCCACCGAAGATGATTAGGCCGATAATGGTCAGGTTGACGATGACATCACTCTGGTAACCGATCAAATTATCACGGAACAAGCTGAATCCCGCATTACAAAACGCTGCAATCGAATGAAAGAGCGCCAGCCAGAAGGCATGAGTCAAAGGAAAATCGTGAATGAACCGAATGAACAGGAACAAAGTTCCCACGCTTTCACACAGGAATGTGTAGATGATAATATGCTTGAGCAGTTTCACCGGCTCCACATAAGGCAGGCTGCCATGGCTCTCACTTAAGAGCATCCGGGTTCCCAGGTCGCTGTGCCGTTGTTTGAAAGAAATTACCAGCCAGTTGGAAAAAGTCAGGATTCCCAATCCCCCTATCTGAATCAGAAGGACGATCAGGATCTGGCCCAACAGGGAGAAATCGGTCCCGGTATCTTTCACCGTCAGTCCCGTCACACACACCGCGGAAGTGGCTGTAAACAGGCATGCTCGCAGATGGACTTTTTTTTCCCCCCCTGAACTCACAGGTAGATGGAGCAGCAATGTTCCGGCCAGGATCACAAGGATGAAACTTAGGACGATCTGGTCGGTCGGCTCGACTTTACGCAATAACATGGGATGCAGGACTCCTCAAAACCCACTGGACCCCTTGGTTACGACTCTCCATTATCGGTCTATTTCTGAGTTTGTTCAAACCAGTTGGCAAAGATCATACTCTACTGAATCTCATCCTGACTCTGTCCATGAATACTTGTCTGCTTGCCGTTACCACTCAGGAGCCCAATTGAAAAAGAGCTCATTTCCAAACCGGAAAATGCCGACAAAAAGAGCAAGGGAAATCAACTTAACGTCATATGCCTCATATAGTTTCTGAAGATATTTCCCTTTTTTACCAAGTTTCTGTTGATATTCATGAGTTTTATGACAAAACTCAGAATGAGTGTACAGGGTGAAGCATGGCTCTCTTTGCGAAAAAGAAACGTCCAGCTGTGGGTCTTGACATCGGGCATTCCTCGGTAAAGGGGCTGGAGCTCAAGATGTCTGGATCCGAGA
>CAYZUX010000023.1:0-40334 GCA_964481775.1 uncultured bacterium
TCCAGGCGTTTTTTGACACGCTCGCGTGCCTCCAGGCTTTTGGTGAGGATCACCGTCTGCGCGAAGAAATCATTCTGCAACTGCACATCGAGTGGCAGATAGAACCGGATCGCCCCGCGGCCAACGTAGGAGCTCCAGTGAGAGATCTCGGGATCCCCTCGAAGGACTTCGTCCAGCTTGTGCGAGGCCCTATCAGTTGCGTAAATCGAAGCGTCGTGCCTGAGCCGCATATCGACGATCAGTTCAGGCCGGTCAGAGGAGGGAAAGAATTGACTTGGCACATACGGTGCTAACGCCAGAGACGCGCAGAATAAGAGTACCGTCACCGCCAGTGTCAGCTTGGAATGACGCATGGTGAAAAGCAGAAAGTGCCGGAACAGAGCCATGACCCGACCACCCTTTTCGTGCTTCTCCTTGTGTTTGGATGACAACATCATCGTGCCAATGAGCGGTGAGAAGATCACTGCAACAAACCATGAGATCAGCAGGGCGATGACCACGACGGCGAAGAGCGTGAAGGTATATTCACCCGCGGAGCTTTTCGCGAAACCGATTGGTACAAAACCGAGCATTGTGACCACGGTACCGGTCAGCATGGGAAAGGCCGTGGAGTTATAGGCGAAGGTCGCGGCCTGATCCGTATCCCAGCCTTCTTCCAGCTTGGTGACCATGCTCTCGATGGTGATCATGGCATCATCGACAAGCAACCCCAACGCAATGATGAGAGCCCCCAGCGAGATGCGTTGCAGATCGATCCCAAATGCCTGCATGGTGACAAAAACAATCGCCAACACCAGCGGAATCGAGGTTGCCACAACCATGCCCGCTCGTATTCCCAAACTGACAAAACTAATCACAAGGACAATCGCGATCGCCTCCCATAGGGACTTTGTGAATTCGTAGACAGCGTGGTGAACCACTTTGGGTTGATTGGAAACCAGGAAGGCTTTGATGCCAATCGGAAACTCGGATTTGATTTCCTCGATGGCCTGGTCCAGATTTTTTTCGAGTGCGATGATGTCGCCACCTGAGCGCATCGAGAGCGCCAGACCAATCGCATCTTTCCCATTGACTCGGAATAATGGTTGCGGCGGGTCGGCATAACCGCGTGTGATTGTTGCTATGTCACTCAGGCGCAGTATTTCGCCGTCGATGACGAAATTGATCTGCCTCAGGTCCTTTTCAGACTCAAACCGGCCGGACACATCCATGAGCATGGCTTCATCCTTGGTCTGGATCACACCGGAGGGGACTACGGCATTTTGGTCCACAAGCGCTTTGACCAGCTCCATGCGGTCCATACCGAGTTCGGCCAGGCGTTGTGTCGAAAACTCAATGTAAATCCGTTCGTCCTGAGCCCCCATAATTTCCGCTTTCGCAACGTCCTTAACCTGGAGCATGCGCGAACGGGCCTGCTCCACATAGTCGCGCAGTTCCCTGTGCGAAAATCCATCGGCCATAAAACCATAGATGATTCCATAGGTGTCGCCGAACTCGTCGTTGAAGAACGGTCCCACGATGCCTTGGGGGAGGGTTTGCTTAATATCACCAACCTTTTTTCGAACCTGATATTTGATCTCGGGAACATCCTTTTTGGGAGTGGACTCGAGCAGATAGACGAAAATGGTTGACTGTCCAGCTAACGTATAACTCTTCAGGTAATAGAGATTGGGCGTCTCCTGAAGCTTCTTCTCGATGCGATCAGTCACCTGCTGCATTGTTTCTTCCTGGGTTGCGCCCGGCCAAAGCGTCTGGACGACTATCGTTTTAACCGTGAATTCAGGATCTTCGTTACGCCCGAGGCTCAGATACGCCCGGACCCCGGCTATGAGGCTCATCAACATGAAATAAATGACGAGTGACTTGTGGCGGATTGCCCATTCGGATAAATTGATGCCTTTCATGACGGATCTCCTAACGGATTCACGACTTGACCTTCGTGAAGTTCCTGCACTCCGGCCGTCACAACCAACTCACCGGGTTTCAGTCCATCAATTACAATGACGGAGTTTGGTGTATAACGTTCGAGTTTGATTTCACGTAAATGAACGCATTTATCCTTGGAATCAATCACCCACACACCCGGCTTTTCCTTATACATTGTCAGCGCTGAAGAGGGAATTTCGATCACAGGAGCGGTACGTAACTCCAAACGTCCAACCACTGTCGTCCCCAGGAGCATACTGGCAGGTGGATCAATAAGGCCAACTTTGACCTGGTAGTTCCTTGTGATTGGGTCAGCCTGGGGAGAAATTTCACGGATATGTCCGGTAACCTTGATATCCGGATTATCTGCGAGCCAGACCTTGACTTCCTGTTTCAAACCCAGACCTTCACGGATGATCTGAGCGGGCATGCCAAATACAGCATCTTTGCCTTCTTCCCGAGCCAGTGTGAGAATCATTTGACCCACGCGAACGACTTCACCAGGCTCTGCTCCTTTTTCAGTGATGACCCCATCCGCTTCGGATCTCAATTCCGTGTATCCCAATTGGTCGGAAGCGGATTTCAACTTGGCCTGCGCCGTGCTTACTTGTGCTTTGGCTGTCTTGTGTTGACGCAGTGCGGCCTCATATTCATCCTTGGGCTTCGCGCCCTGTTTGAGTAATTCATTAAACCGCTTTTCGTGGGCTTCCGACTGCTCAAGGACAGCTTGTGCCGCCGCGAGTTCAGCCCAGGCTGCCCTCAGCAGGTTTTGCTCCATTTCATCATCGAGCCTTGCGACAAGTTGACCTGCTTTGACCGTATCGCCGACATTTACAGATCTTTCGATCAGCTTTCCTGAAAGGCGGAAGGCCAGGTTTATCTCGTCGCGAGCACGAAGATGACCGGTTAAAATGACAGGATCTCCAACTTCACGCCTTTCGATGATGATGGAGCGGACGGGACGAGGAATTGGTGGAGATTCCATTTGCTTTTCGCACCCGCAGAGGAGCAGGGAAGTCAGGATAGTGAGAAAGGCCAGACAGCCAACGCTGGCTGATTCCTTCCCTTTGTTTTTTTTCAGAGTGTTCATAGCATTCTCCAAATTCTTTCCCTGCTCTATGCAGGGATCATTGCCACCACAAAGTGTCAGGATCCAACAGGCAGAGCCTGGGTAATTTCCTCCACGACGGCCAACAGCAGGCAATCATCGGCAACAAACTCGGCACCTTGCCGGTGCATCGCCGACAAGCAGGCTTCGCCCTTCGGATCGATGGAAGTCACTCCGGTCAGGTCAACGCGAAGGTTCGGTCTGCGCTGGCTGGAAAGGGTGTCTTGTAAACACTTCTGAAGTTCATGCACCCATTCACCTGCCAAACTCCCTTCGAGTTGGAATGTGAGAGCCTGTGGGTCGTCGTGAACGGTAATTCGCAGCATCGTTGATCCTCTTTCCTGCACTGTGATAGGGCAGGGGGTATGCCAACGATGCCGCCTCAGTGGTTTCGACTCATAAAGTGATGGATCGCAGGGACTTGCGGATTGGTCGGATCGAATCAGCAAGTGCTATGGAAGGGAAGTGCCACCTCTGGAGTGCCGAGTGATGGGCAGAGCTGCCCACGGGCGGGCACTACTGGGGTCGAGTAATTCCGAGTCGTTTCATTTTGGCCTGCAAGGTGGTGCGCTTCATCCCCAGACGGGATGCGGCCCCCTTCGGTCCGGCCAGCACCCAACCGGTCTCGCGAAGAGCACCAAGAATGTGTTCCCGCTCAGCGTCGGCCAGGGTGCCGGGTATATTGGTTGGCGCTGGAACCTGCGTGGCCCCCTTCTCAAGATCACTGAGAGGAACCTGGAGCGATTGGCCCGGGGAGAGAATAACCGCACGCTCGATGACATTCTGCAGCTCCCGGACATTTCCCGGCCAGGGGTAGCGAACCAAGGCCTCCATGACCGGGGATGGGATAGACTCTATCCGTCGGCCCATCCGCAGAGCGAACTGATGGGTGAAGTGGCGAACCAGCCGGGGGATATCGTCCGGACGCTCCCGTAAGGGCGGCAGGACCACCGGGAAAACGTTCAGCCGGTAATAGAGATCTTCACGGAAATGGCCATCGGCGACCATCTTGGCCAAGTCTCGGTGTGTGGCCGCCACCAACCTGACATCCACCTTGATCGTCTTTGTGCCGCCGAGGCGTTCGAACTCCTGTTCCTGCAGGACGCGAAGGAGCTTGGGCTGCAGTTCTGTTGGGATGTCACCGACCTCATCGAGGAAAAGTGTGCCCCGGTGCGCCAGCTCGAACCGGCCCACTTTCTGGCTGATGGCTCCGGTAAACGCCCCCTTCTCATGGCCGAAGAGCTCGCTCTCCAGAAGGCCCATCGGAATGGCTGCGCAATTGATCTTCACGAAGGTGCGGTCACGGCAAGGACTCAGGTCGTGCAAGGCACGGGCGATGAGTTCCTTGCCTGTGCCGGTCTCCCCTCGGATCAGTACGGTTGAGCCAGTTGGTGCGACGGTTTCGACCTCCTTCAACACCCGTCGCAGTGAGACACTCTCGCCGACAACCTGTCCGAAGTGGTGCTCAGTCCGAGCCTCCTCCTCAAGATAGGCCTTCTCCTGGGCAAGCTGGTCCTTTAATGCGGTGAGCTCCTGAAAAGTCAGAGCGTTCTCGACGGCGACAGCCACCTGGTTGGCAACATGCCTCAGGAAGTCCACATTCGCCATGTCGTAGACGGATGGTTGCTTGCAAGTGAACACCAGGGCTCCCAGCCGCCGCCGGGCTGTGGTCAGGGGAAGAAAGCAAAAACTCTGAACTCCATGGGGCTGTACACGTTCCAGCAACCGCGGCCATCGACTTAGCTCGTCCACTCTCGACGTGAGGAGCGGCTGCTGGGTCCGCCACACCAACCCAGCCGGGTCCTCTTCGGGATGGAAAACTAACTCGATGGTGCCGGTGGCTTCGGTGGCCTCTAGGAGGTGCAGGCGCATCGTATTGGTCGATGCCTCGTGCAGCACCAAGGAGAGGTAATCGAATCGAGCAACCTGGCGCAGTCGAGCGGCCAAGTCATGGAACAGCTCAGACAGGTCCCGGTGAGAGATAATCGCTTCCGAAACAGCCAGCAAGGCCTTGTATGCTTCGCTGGTGGCTGTGGCTGGTCGATTTTGTGTGAGATCACCCATCTTGACTCCTAATATAGCCGATTTGACACTCATGTGGGAATCACAAAACGATCAAGTCAAGAGTGAATCCTCAAAATCTACCGCCTTGCCTTACACTCTCCAAACTGAACCAACTGGACATCTCGCAGGAACTTGGGGAGGGAAATCACGCACGTATTGGATAAAAAAGATTCCGAATTCATGGGGACCATTTCTATCTTTGACAGAACTGGTATTCTCGACACCGTCATTTATTCACAAATACTCAAGACGCTGTGTATAAGATTATTTATAATATTCTTCGACAGATCTGATCGATGAAAAAGGCTGTTGCGGCTTCAGGCTCAAGACCATTGAGCCGTTTTGCAGGGGAACTACTTTGTTGAAAAGGCCATTTTCACTTATGCCGTTGGTCATGTAAAATTTCTTGTTCTGCTGATTACGAGTACAGATTATCTTGACCGAGTCGGAGGTGATCTCGATATCAAAAGTGGCGCCCTGGTACTCGATATTACGTGCACCCAAGGCCGTGATACCGTGACCGGATGGGATATGTGGGGTGATGTGCAGGCCATCTGGGGCTGGATCGATGCCAAAGAAACCAAGGAAGAAGGCCGCGCCCAGAACACAAGTCTCGGGGAATTCCGAACGCATCCAGCCAACCGAACCGGCACTGCCATCCCCCTGGATAGATTCCCCATAAAACCCGATTTTCTTACTGCATAGACGGTCTGGATCGACATATCGGCGAAGGATCGTCTGCAATCGTTCCCACGCGTTGTCAGGGTCGTAATAACGTGCACGGGTTATCACATCGAAACCCGACTCATAAAGATCTGCTCCACCATTCTGCAGCTGTATATCCCAACGCCACATAAAATTAGGGTCGCCGGGATTATAGGTTGGCCCGGCAGCCGTGCCGATCGGGTAGGCCCACCAGGTGGTGTTATAACGGGTTGTCACCCGGGGCGCAAAGAGCCAGCGTCCGTAGATGTCGGGAACCCATGGGCAGCTCCACCACCCGACTGTGCCAACCGCGTTAGACATTTCGAGCGTATAGAAGCCGGCCTGCTGCTCATCGAAATCCAGTTCGTTAAGAGAATTATCGGAAACATTATGGAAAGTCTTGTTAGCGATAAGTTGCCCAGTCGTCTGCCGGTAGAGAGTCAGGGTAAAACTGCTGTTACTTGTATTCCAGGTAGGATTATACGAAGCAATGGCATTAAAGGGTGCTCGTGCGTAAAAATTCTGTTTCAACTTCGCACCCGGTTGCAACTGATTTGCACTGGTACTGCCTTTATTGGGGTCCGGAATCCATTCTGGATTGGCACCAACATACATGATCCTTACTACATTGTTCCGCGTTGCGTTGCTGTGTTGGCTCTCACCGAAATCGAGCCACCTGAAAATGGACTCAATCCGGTCGGGGTAATCGTCAGTTAAGCCAGCCTCAATGGCCTTGGTGTTGATGAAGGTGAAGCCGAAGTCGTGATCCACTCCATTGACATCGACACAGCCAATGTAGCGATTCGATCCATCACGATCCAGGTTGGTCCGCCAGAAGGTTTGGTTGTATTTCTGCCGTACAAGTCTAAGTTGATCAGAATAGTATTTGGCCATGGAATGATTATCCATGTAATCCTCCAAGTCAGCCATTGCACGAAGGCAAAGGTAGTATTCCGCGTTGGTATAAGCGTCCTTATATCCAAAGGGGAGGATATCATAGTAGTTGCTGCCGACATCGGTGGCATGGCGCGCCCCGTGATCGGTCGATCCGGTGTTGGATCCCAGTACCAGCAGGTTCTGCGTGGCTCCAAGGAGGGTTTCCTGCTGGTAATTCATCAATGTACGGCAGCGGTCGATAATGTTCTGGACCGGGTGGCCATCTTTGTAAGCCTGGCCACCGGTATAGGCATCCGTAGCTGATCCCCACCATCCAATCATTCCACTGCCCTGAGACATTTCAAGATAATATGGGCCAGCTGGTTGCTGCGGGAAAGAAAGATAATTGAAGGCATTGTCAACACAATGGGTGAAGACTTTGCTTGTTATCACGGTTCCCCCTGGATGGGTGTAGAGTGTCAGTGTGAAGGAAGAGTCGGTCATGGCCCAGGTTGGATTTTGCGAAGCCACTCGTGTAAACGGGGCTGTGGCCGTAAAGGTCTGCCCAAGGGTGCTGCCCGAAGTCAACTGGGCCGGAATGCTGATGCTTGCAGGGGGAGGGGATTGCACAATGTTACCATTACCATAATCCACCAGAATCACCTGGTCGCCAGTGCCAGAGAGTAGAAAACTCTTGTCGCCGGACCACATGGCATAACGCCAGATTGCGGCAATATAGATGGCATTTGTGTTGAAATGACGCGTATCTTTACCACCAGGGAAAGGCCAGCCACGTTCAGATCCCCAAACATAGGCCAGTCCATAATGACCGTAGCCATCATCACCGATGACCCAGTTCATGATCCCATTGAGCAGCCCGTCACGATAGGAATTATTCATGAAGCTGCCCGCTCGCATGCTCCAATCCGACCAGATACCGGCGTTGGGCCCATACCAGAACACCGAGTGTTGGAAGAGTTCGGTCAGTAGACTGCTGGCGTTGTACGTGACCGCCGGGTCCGAGAGTGCATTGATGGAGACATCAGGACGGACATAGAATTCCGGAAGTGGTTTATTGCCATCCAGGCTGGTGGAATAGGATTTTGGCAAAACTTTGAATGTAGTGCTAGCGGAGGAGCCTGCGCGCCCCTCGTTGACCAACGTTAGCTTACTTGTTTGAGGGAGGACGTTCGTAGGAGCGTGGCTGCAATTGAAGATGACATCATTGACCAGCCGCCCCCGGCAGTAAGTGCGTGTCCAGCCCAGGCTGAGTAATTGAGCAGCGCTCTTCTTGAAATGTTCGACCGGTCGATAGCTGCCATTAGCTGTGTTGTAGAAGCTTTCAAAGGGCATCTCAAGAGTTTGGTTAGGATTGTAGTTTTGGCCGGTTGCGCGTTGATAAAATCCGTCATCCAAATAAACCAGGTCCCATTCATGGCGGATTGTGTGTGCTCCGGAAAAGGTCAACCTCTCCGTCATAATGTTGCCGTTAAGTGTCACCGTTAGTATGGTTCCCTGGGGTAGGCCAGTAACAACTATTTGATTGCCTTGGATCGTTGCCACGGCTCCCTGACTGGTTAATAAGGTGCCATCAATAAGATAACCCAGATGGCCTGAGTCAGCGATCGTGTTGGAGGCGTATTGGCCCTGCCCCAATGCATCCAAACGGAAATCGTTAATCAGACCAGCTGAACCGGAAAGCTGGAAATATCCATTGGAAATTGTAAACGATTCGGACTTGTTTCCAGTAGAGGAGGTTAATTCAGCAGCTTGAGGGTTGACCTGGATGGGGTTGGCGGCATCAGATTTGGAATGGTGGAGCAATACAATGGCCGCAAGGAGTATGAAAGATACCAGGAACCGTTGAAGCATTGCAGTTTTTGTTAGTCCTGCAGTGTTAAAGTCTCCTTGGGTACCCTTTAAGCTCGACGCTAAGATTAAAGAGACTCGAAATGCAATCGGATGGATTGCACTGCCATGATACGCGTTCCACACTGATTCAACCTTCCTTCCATCGGCTTAATAATCGGTAATGCATTTCCTGCATGATCTGTGACGCGCATCTTCTTTCCTTCAAGTATAGGAATGACAATTTCAAGATCCTCCGCAATGACCTCATCTTTAAATTCAATTTCAATAAAAGCCTCACCCACCGACATGCACCGCAATGAGAGGTTGAGCCGGATATTTTCACCAGTGGGAAGGATTAAATCCCTGATTGACAATTCCTTTCCAGTTAACTCCAGGGGAACAAGGGGTGCGATACGGAGTCGCTGATTCATTCGATCATAGTCGATTCCGAACAGAAACTCGATGATGGCCTGTATATACAGAGATGCCGAGAAGCCGTAGCGGCTCACTCCTTCCCCCTTTCCGGTGCTCGGGACAATCCATTCATGGTAGTTCCTGTTGAAAGCTCTGATGGTTGCCCAATTTAGCTCGGCCGCAAGATCGTGTTTTCCGGCATCCACTAGTCCGGCCATGACCGACCGGTTACGCATCGTCCAGACACTGCCGAACCATGGATTCGTGGAACTGCCAGTGTAAGTTCCGATGGCCTCACCCCAACCCTTTTCCGTTTTGGCGAGGCTGGTTACGGGTAAGGCACCCCAGTTGAAAAGCGCTGGATCAAGAAGCTTGGGGATCAGCCGTTCAACTCTCTCCGGCGGAGCGATTTGGAAGCGCATCGGCTCAAACGTCGTGGATAAAAGCCGTTTTGTTGTCTTACTTTCGTGAACATTGTAATTGAAATAGGCTCCGTCGGTCTCACTCCACATATACTTGTTCATGGCCTCACGCAAACGATTAAAGGCGTTCCGGTAATAGGTGGTTTCTTCGGTCTTTCCAAGACTTTCAGCCAACACACTCACGTTGCGGCACCCTTCCGCAACCAGCACATTGAGATCAACGGGGGCGATTGTCGCGGGCAGTTCAAGAAACGGTTCACCATGGGTTTCCTCCGCCGTGCATGTGACCAATCCCGTTTTTTCGTCTCTCTTCACGGGGGAGAGCCACCATTCCAGGTATTTTTTCATGGACTGATAGATCTCTTCACGGAGTCTCAGGTCTCCGGTTCTGCGGGCCACGTCATAGGCTGCCTCGAAATACCACGGCATGGAGCTGACGTCAGCAGGTTGGCCGCGAACAACTGACTGGCCGAATAGATCGATTCGTCCGTCGGGATTCATGTTTTGGACGCCGATAAAACCCCGGATAATTCCTTCGGCCAACCCCTCGTTGGCCCATTTCGCCCCTGCGACGTTAAGGCTGGTATCAAACTGCCACCAGCACTCTCCATAGCTTCCTCCCGGTCCCAAAAAAGGATACTCAAATCCATAGAGGGGAACGTCCGTAAAAAGACACTCGTCGAGCACCTTGAATGCATCCTGGAAGTCCTCTTGTGAGATTCCCGGGATGCTGACCTTCGGCACGACGTGATCGCTGGCCACATCTGGCCTGGGTGGGACCTTGCGAGGCTCTCCATCCGTGAATTCTATCCAATCGATCCAGATATCACCTTTTACCCGTAGGACTGGCCGGAAACGAATCTGGTCTATCGTCCCGGTCCATAGATTGTCCACATGACAGACCACCTCCTGCCAGTCTTTACAATAGGGTTTCATGGGGAGATGGACCGTTCCCCAGATGCTTGACTTCCCTTCGATCCAGACATTTTTGTCTGGATTTTCTGCTGTTCTCCAATCGAAAAAAAAGTCGGTTTCCGGGGAGTAGTTTAAAATACGCATGCGGATTTTCTTAATCCGCGAAGCCGGAATATCCAACCCTTTGGGTGAAATGATATCTAATTCAGGATCAGGCGCGGCCAGCGTTGCCTTGACGAACATTTGGGCGTGGTATTCCCAGTCCATACGTTGTGGATCTGCCTGGAAGGTCAGCCACAAGGTCCCACCACAAACGGCGCCTCTGAGCGATTGGGGAACCGTCCAGCCTTCCCGATCACCCCAATGATTGAAGTCCCATCTTCTTTCGACGCTAGTACAGGACATGAGGATATGAAATAATAACAAAATTATGATTAGAAAACATCTCCTTTTTGATTCAGCGATTCTGGCCCAACCAGATTAATACCGAGAATTCCGATGCCACCATCTGTTTCATAAACACGTATCTCTATGGACTCCAGAATCCGCGTAGGATCAGCTGGGATGGTGAAAGCGGAAATCGATTGAAGCCAGTTTAGTTCCAGGGTTTCCACCTCAGTCGCAAATGGCTTTGTCATGCAATCAATGTTTCTGCCATAGATCAGCGGTATCATCTGGCGTGACCCATCAACATAATGTAACACGACACTACCCACTTCCATTCCGGTCAAGCGGATTTTGAATTCACTTGCCGTAAGAAATTCTATTCCTTTGACTCTTTTTCCAACAGGCAAGGAGAGATTAAACGGTTTGCCTGAATGTGGTGTTCCAATTCTCAGGTCATACATTTCGAGATTACCAATCTCCAGCATGATGACGTTCGGCCAGCCAGTGGGAACCTGAAATTTGTAGCGCCCTACGGCAAGGTTGCCTTCGGGTGAATCAGATTGAACGACATTCGTGAGATCGATTTTGATCGGGCCCCCGCCCCAGAAATTATATCTGTTCACTGAATCGCTGTTGAAATAGGGACTTAGTGAATAGTGTTCGCGAACCCCCTCAAGCACCATTGAGCTGGCAATCGCCGCTGGAGGATCGAATTCCATGTCGTGAGGAATCACACGGTCGCGTGAGTGGGAAACCAGAAAGAGTGTACGAGGACCCATGCCATGGGTCAGTTGTCCTTCGAGTGTCACGTCGTTCACCCGGAAATCGGAAAATATTTCTTGAGGATCTTCCACTTTCATATCTTGTTCCGGAAGCCTCCACTTAACCTTGCTTCCGGGAGTTATGTGGGATGGCAGCATCACATTTTTTTCTGGTGCGCGTGAAATAAGGTGAATCTTGTGAATCCTGGCCGGATTGAGATTGGCTCGGATATACCCGCCTGACGGGTGTGCTTCGAGGATCCAATTCAAGTCTTGGCCTCTCTGATCGGTGATGGATTCCGGAATGTGACCATGAAGCGGCAATCGCACATTGAGAGATTGTGGATGGCCAGACAATTCAAGGATGTATGTTCGATCTCCATGTGTTCCCTGGATTTGCATGGTGATGTCGCCGACGCGGAGCTGGGCTGACTGCCACGTTGTGGGAATTGATGGCTGCCATTCGATGGGCATTTTCGAATTGACACGCACAAAACCAAAGAGTCCAGAGACAACAGATTGAACATAAGCACCAGCGGGATTGGCGAAACCGTAATCCGGTTGTCCAAAACCTGTGTCGCTCAGGCGCTCGGGAAAGCTACCGGGGGAATCAGTCAGGACGGTGACAGCCAATGCAGTTCCGTGTAACAGCGCCAACCCACGCTCTGGACGTCCAGCTCGAAAATAGGCTTCAGCCGCCTCGGCCATTTGTACTGGATGCACTTGATCATTACCAAAAAGAGGTGGTTTGTAATCCCCAGTACGCATCAAGTGATCATCCAGCCAAAGCGTGCGATCAAGGGTCTTCAGGCAGACCCATGACTGTATGGCTGGTAGGTTTGAATAAAGCTGGGGAAATACGTAATCTGTATAATAGTTTGCCTTCATTCGCATGCCCTGTGTGTCGATTCCGGCGATAAATTTTCCGTCGTCGGGTGACCAGAAACGCCGGAGGATTTCACTCTGCATATATGCAGCACGGTGGTGCCAATCTTCAGCCTTTTGCCGTTCACCTCGAGCCAATGCCATTTCAGCCATCATTACTAGGTTGTGAGCGATCATAGTCGAAGGAGTGAAGGCATCACCGGGCAGACTGAGATGATCGGCCTGGTAGAGAAACATGTTGCATCCCTGGTGCCAGTTCATGAGCAGGTTTCCTTCAGGATCCCTGACTTTGCACATCTTTTCGAGACTATTGACGGTTTTCTCCCAAAGCTGGTTCAGGGTCACTGTATCGTCTGTTGCACGCCAATACCGGTGAAGTTGAAGAATGTAATAGGGAAGACCTTCCTCGAATCCGTGATTGCCTGTAGTAAAAATCGATCCGTCAGCCATCCGGTTAGGGCAAGGTCCATCTACACTTTCACCAAAAAAAATCATGGCGTTCCGTGCTCGTTCGAGCTGGCCCAAAGCAATGGCTGCAGAAATCTGATAATTATTGACGATATAGCTGTTCCATTTGTGCAACCCTTCCAGCCATGCAGGCGGTTGATAGGCGTAATCCAGATTGACTACTGCGGCATGGAAGGCGCTATTCAAATATGGATCGGGGCTCTGAAGTCGGGCCTTGTCCAGAAGTGAATCGAAATAGGTCCGAGCCTCTTCACAGTATTCAGAAAATTTCTCTAACACAGGAAATGAATCCTGATCTGGTAGATTCGCACTTTCGATCTGATATGCCAGCATTCGAAATTCATAAGGTTTTGATCTTGGCTTGATCTGGTGATGAAAAACAAGGCGATTTCCCATTCCATCTGATTCATCCGATGTGCTGATCTCAACTGATCCCAATGGTTCCGCTTTGATTTCGACTGTAATGGGTGTAGGTCCCTGGGCTTTGTACAATGGAGATGTTAAATCGAGCGATGCACTAATTTTGCACCCGTGAGGTTTTACCTCAAGTTCGTTATTTTCAGCATCGTTCGTCTCACTAATGATATATGCTGCTTGCAGTATGGGATCTTTGCATACCACTCCTCCATAAAAAAGGTCTATATTAGCATCATTATTGGCCATTCCTTGAATTTGGTGATAAACGATGCTTAATTGCACACAAATTCCTCGATTTGTCAGGGTAGATACGATTTCAATTATGAATGGAAAAATCTCTGTGGCGGCAAACTGATGTATAGTGCCCCATGGAAAGAAATGGGTTTTGGGGTGATCCATCTCATCAAGCCAGTGGTTCTTTCCACCGTATCGAATTCTTACTCGCAAATCACCCATGACGACAAAGGAAGGATTGAGGTCAGCAACACGGAACGTACGCATCATGGCAATCCGGGGCAGATCTCCGGATACAAGGATAACCGGATCACGCCGTGCCACCCAGTTGAATGTCCAGAGACCGGCATGTGGTCGATCCTCCCCCTGACTTAATCGAATTAGGTCATTATCGGGCCATGTATTGTTGCCTCGTTGACGGTCGATCAGTTCAAAACTACCACTTTCATTAAGCAGACGATATTGAGCTCCTGATAATGGTTCATATCCTTTAGTTGTTGGATCCATTTTTGGTTCTGAACCTCCAACCGCAGCTATTTCCAATTGGAGCAACATGATGAATATGCACTGCAGCATCAATGTCCAGAAAGGAAATAATGATAATAAAGGAGCCATTTTGGATGTAATAACTTTACCAGAACAAGTTGATCTCAGCATGTAATCATACTCTTCGGCGAATAAAAATAGAGATGATCCATCAGAGCGATGTGAATAAGGTGTTGGATCATTCCGTCAATTATTTGTTAAGCACAAAGGATACATCCGCACGTACAGGTATTCCCTCACTGTGGCGTATATCCAACTGATCTATCGCCAGTGCATAATGAGTTGTAGCATCCTCAGCGACAACACTGATAACATGTCTACCAGCATCCAGAGGTTTTAGATCCAATGTGTACTCATTGCCTTGAATACTCCCCGCAACCTTTTCACTATCCAACAATACTGTGAAGGATGAAGGGGGATTTCCGATCAGTTCCCAACCGATACGTAAGGTATCTCCAGACAATGTTGCTCCTTCGAGTGGGGGGTATACGGCAAGCAGTGAATCGCGAGCGACCGGTTGCTTGAACAAGTCCACCATAGCTTGAGTCAGATTTGCATAGTAGTAACCCCACCCGCCATGATCACCACGATAGCCGGCCATGGTCAGAGATACTGGCTCAAGGTCATCGGACAGTTCAACGCTGTAACTGTCACCATACATCCCATTATCGTAAGGATAACCTTCGTTTTGACCTGTGAATTCATTCCATTGGTGAAAGGTGACGAACTGAGGTCGCTGAGCAAGTGCGGGTCTGAAAGACCGCAGGAAAGTCGTCCCATTACGCCTGCCATATGCCTCATTTCCCAGCCAACCGGTTCCTGTAAAGCAAGCTGGTGTCGGTGTAACAGCTTCAGGTTTACCATCAACACAAGTAATAACAGGTTCAACAGAGCCGTCCATCCAGGACCAATATCCATATCTATCCATCCTGTTGTCCTGTAATTGCGTCCCCACATAACGGATAGTGAATCGGTCATTATTGATTTTTGGTCCTGGTAATTGATCCGCTGGTGTGGGAAGTGTATACAATAGGGTGATGAGTGGTTTCCCATCATAAATCACCCACAAATCATGAAAACGTGGATTCCTGATAAATGATTCGTAAAGCCAATCAAGTTCTTCATTGACTGTTTCGGTAGTATTTGATGGACCATTACACAAGAATGCCATGATGACCATGGCGGGAACCTGATAACCCTCATCTCGAAGTTGTGCCAGCCCTTCAAGCATAAGTGTTGTCACATGAACTTGTGAAACTCCGAAGGCGTTGCGATTGCTCCAGTGTTGCTTCCCATGTGAATCAGGTTCAATATGAATGGGCCAGTCGGCAATCAGATAATCAATCCCTAAATCAAGAAACCACAAAATCTGCTGACGAATGACATCTGGGTGAAAGGATTCATAAAATCCAGTTAATGGCACCGCCTGGGTATTCTGCCAATAAAATCCGTTTGGAAAAAAATAACTTCCCCATTGCATCCCTATGAGATGATTCGGATCACGACGACAAGGGATCGAACGGCGACGAACTTCCACTTGGAAAGATTTGGATACAATGGCAGTCTGCGGCAATAAGCGACCTGCAAATAGATCATCACGATGAATGTTTCCGGGCCAGGTTTCAAATAACGCATTGGGCAATATGTCATCCCACAGCCTTCCCAGAATTCGGACTGGTGTGACTGAGCACATAGACGTTTGATCCGATTCGAGAGGAACAGGGCTTAAACATGAGGGGGACTGTACCCAAGATATCCAACTTCGATCCGTTGTGATAAAACGGTCTATCCCCTCGATCCGCATTCGTAATTGTGCAGCGAGACAAGCTAAACTGGTGTTGTTAGATGCCTCAATGGAAATCGTATTCACACCAATTATGAACAGTTCAGGGGAGATTACCATACAAGTATCGGCTTGAACTCCAGTTGCCTCACCCAGTAAGTTGTCGTTGATAATCACCTTACATTGACCATTGACAGCAATCCGGATATCCGCTTCACTTACCGATGTATTGAGAGTGAATCGATTTCCCAGGTGTGCTGTTTTACTTTGAGCATCCTGCGTCCAAATCCAGCAGGTGTCGAAAATATCGGGGATACCCCGTACAACTATTTGTTGAAGACCAACATTGGGCAGGGGCAGTATAATTCGTGCACGCCCTTTTGTGTTTGTTACCTCATGTGACCCCCAACGTCGTTCATTTACATATGGCAGTATAAGACAATTTGGAATAGGTACACCATTTTCATCACTGACAAAGACATCTAGGCATACGGATCGACCCATCTCAATGACAGATGGATCCAGATGCACCTGGATCTGTAAGGATGATGCAAATGAATTCATGCTACAGGCTGTCACTATGGCTATGATGAATGGACCTTTTTCAGAAATAATTACCACTATCGTTTGGCCTTGATAATATTTGTCATTGGGGGATGATGACATCAATGTCAAGTGTTTTACAGGCTATTTTCATGTGTTCAGTGTAATCACCATAAATCATGTGTATATGATTGCTGCGTAATTCTTTAAGGAAACCTTCTGCTGAACAATCCAGTTTGATGAAAGCTTGAGGTTGCTGGTAGTTTACTTCCCGTAATGCTTCACGATCACGTTCCTCAGCCGTCCCTGTCGTAATAAGCATGGAATGACGATCCCGGATGCGGCTGAGCCTGGCAAGAGTCACTTTTCCGGGTTTTGCAACATATTGTGGACAGGCTCCTCCAATTTTCCAACGGAATTCACGTAAACCCTCTGTTTCCCAATAGACTTCCTTTCGGTTTTTTGCAAACTCCGTTGGTTGTGAACCGCAATTGCAGAGAGTCATAGAAGCATTATTACAGCAAAACTTCAACACATCGGCGAAAAGCGAAGGGCCGCCGCTGATCAATCTCATGATCTGCATTGTCAGGGCTCCATTGGCATCTGATTCGCAACCACAGACCAGACTTTCTTTAGGTCCATAGAAATCATTTCTATCATTAAGCAAGGCGATTGCAAGACAAAATGTTGTGTATATTTCAGGCAATTCAGGTAAACACTTGACAGCAATAAAATCATATCCTTTTTCACGTATTAATTCCAATAATGCAATATATAGCCTGATTTGTGAGAGCATTACTTTGTCGGTTGGAACAACTCTTCCAAATTCCTTTTTCACCCAATCCAGGAATCGATTGGGTTCATCATTCTCTATAGCTTGAGCTCGTTCCACAACCTGGACTTGTTCCCAATTATCCACATCGATGCCAAATTTATTACGCCATTCGACAGGATCGATTAGTGCTGTATACATCCCCATGGAACGGAATCCTCCATTACCGAATGTCTGCCCCCGAAGACGCATTGCAGCAGAATACCCTCGTATCAGTACTTCCAGGTTTTCTACAAATATCTTGTCATCGGCTACCCCATGGACCAATGTGTTGGGGATTCCCATCACATCCAGTGAACCACGAACGATACTTGCACCGACAATTCCATAGGAGCCTGGAGAAGCATCAGACCACACGATGACTGGTAAATCTGCTGAAAGGCTGGCAGTGATTGAAGTATTCGCATATGTCCAGGTGGCAACCTGTAATATCAGGACTTCAGCATGTTGTGCACGCAGTTCTTCTCCCTGACATTTCATCTCATCGTTAGTTCGTGAAATGCCTTGTTTCGTGACCACTTCACAACCCATATCCTTAAGCATGTTGATCGCTTTGGCATGGATGGCACAAGCGTGGTCAACGATGGCCTGTGGCCATGTTGTATCCTGGGACATTGTTGTGATCAGGCCGACCCGAGGAATGTGAGTATTACGTTTCATTTTAATCTCCCTTCTCCTTTTTTTACAAAGTAAATTTTTACAAATAAAACAGAAACTGAAGGTTGATTGTGTTTTACCAGTTCTTCGTCTTTTGAGCCACTGAAATAAAACAGAATATTTATATACTGTTCATTTCTCATCTACAGTCATGTTGATATTATGATTAATCTCGATATTCTGATTGGTTCCTTTGAGAATTGGTTTTCCAGAGGAGATGATGGTATTACCGAATATCGATCCATCCTGAAGATTCTCGAGTAGAAGGCTTGTTGTTGTATCACTGAAAAGATTGGTTGAGACAGCTAGTCCCAACTGATCTTTGAGAATAAGTCCGGTTTGACAGCAATCAAGAATATTCCCAGTCATGGTCAGATTCCTGGAATCCCGTGCATGAATTCCCTGTAAAAAACCTTTTAACATATTTCCGGTAAGGGTAGTGTTCCTGGATTTATAAAAAACAATTCCATTTTTTCCCCGGTCAGCCAGTCCTCTAAAGGTATTATTATTTAAGGTAATATCCTCACATTCATGCAGGATGACTGAGGAGCCTTTTGTTCCAGTAAACTGATTGTTAGCAATCGTTGCCTGACAAACGCGATTTAAAAACATGCCAGTTTCCTGAATATCCT
Source organism: uncultured bacterium (assembly GCA_964481775.1). GTDB lineage: Bacteria > Hinthialibacterota > Hinthialibacteria > OLB16 > OLB16 > OLB16. The sequence goes on from CAYZUX010000023.1 coordinate 18,427, forward strand.
CGAGGATTGGGAGGTAATATGTTTTATTTCCGGTAATTTTTACACCCTGCATCCAGACTGAACTTTTTAACTTTTCGTTCTTGTTAGATTCATTTCCATTAGAATCAATAATATTTATTAATATGTCAGATTGGTGTGGATATTCCTTTTCTCCTAATGTAATTGGATTGCGGAAATCATTAAAGATGTTATCTGTTATCATGATATCTTTGACCGCAACATCGGATTGAATCAATGGATTGGTTGTGCGTATATAAATGCAACGGTCACCACCACCTGAAGAAAACTCATTACTATGAATTGTCAATCCCCTGAGATTACCTTCAATATAAAAGAATGCTCCATCTTTTGGAGTTTTTCCTGCACAGCAATTATATGTAAACACTATCGAACGGCTGATGAGTTCTGAGCCAAAACCTGGATCGATCCCACCCGGCTTGGGTGGCAGGTTAAGATAAATACCCGACCAATTTGGATCTTCAGATGGATTCGGAAGCCAAAGAGAGTTTATGTAACAATGGTCGATAATCATGTTGTAGACTGGATTGGTAGGAGGATTGCTGAACCTTTCATCATCCTTGGATATGGTTGTCCCATCCATATAAATAAATTGAGAGCCAATATATGTGCAATGGATTAACTCAACCTGCTCCATAAAATGGCCTTCACTTTTGAAGAAGGTATTCCATTGATGTGGTTCATCAGTAGGAGCCGGAGCATAGGCATTGACGTCAATGAATTTAGCAGGTCCAGCAATGGTATCACCCTGATTAATATATATCGCATTATGAACATGGAGAATAAACATACTGTGGACATATACATTCAACCATGGCCCGAGGCTACGGATGCCGGTTTTGAATGGACGGTAAAATCCATCTATAACGATATTGTTACCAGTTGCATTGATATTAACATTCAGGATTTGTGGATCAGTATGCCACGAAGGTTGAGTCACTTGAGTTTCCAGGAGGATAGCAGTCTGATGTGGGTTTTTATCCCACTCTGAAGAGTTTTGCTGTTGAAAATCTGCTGATTGGATTGAAAGATTTTCAACCGTACAATTGCTATGAGCTATTTTAATAGTAGATCTTACATCAAGGTTTTTCTGCCTAATAATAGTAGAATTAATACCATCTCCAGAAAAGGTTTGGTATTTTGCAGTAGTAAAAATACTGGCATCTTGTCCTGGCGCAGAACCATTAAAATAATAGGTGCCGGCTGGAAAATGAATGCGACAACACTCCCCTATGCCAGCAACACTCAATATCTCGTTCATACGAAGTGTGTTGTTGTTAGCAATGGTTTCCTTATAGGACGCGCTAGAGATGATGGGTTCTTTCACAAAGTATCCATCGACTCGAGTCACATTGATAAAATTCTTTGAATTTGAAGTTACATTTGTTTCCATATTCGAGTTCATCTGTGTTTTCTGATTATGATTCTGTTCTTCCGTGAAACAGAATTGGACCAAAGTAGTTAAAAAAAACATAAAAGTGATTACAGATAAATTGATCATATAAAATTTCCTTCATTCCATAGATTAAAAAATATCAGAAGACCAATGTTTACAAACATATCCTTGAATTCTCAAAAACTATAAACGATTCCGGTGTCCTGGTACCGTTCCATCGTCAGTTTGATCGCGTACCAAAGAATTGAGACGGAACAACAATGTGTATATATCCCGCGTACCTCCAATTAAAAACCAGAGAGTAGTAAAGACACCAAGACTAGAATATATCATAACGTAAACATACCAGAATTTGGCCCATGAGTCATCAACCGTATTTCTAGTCAGCCCAATAAAAGTTCCTACCAGAAAAGCAACAAACCAGCATGTAGCCCAGATGATGGTGCCCAAATAGAGAACGCGATCAAAAAAAGTAAATTCCGGTCCCATATCAAGGAACTTCCTAAAATTGCTAAGTCGATTGGCATGATCACCTTGATTCCGAATTTCATCTTTTATCGCATATTCGCCTCGATGTAACATACGGTCCATGTTGAAAGGTTCTTTTTTCAGCAAGATATTATCTAAGAGTGAAATGGCAACGTAGACAACACTGGCGGAAATCCAACAGATGAATGACATGACTTGACCATTAATTGGAAAAACTTCGTCTGACTGCTGAATAATAAAGCCAGCGAATGCGAGAATGGCGGCGGTCAGCATAGCACCCCATGCAGCAGTCGTAGTACCTCTCTTCCAATAGAGACCTCCTATGAGGACTGCTCCAGAACCACCACCAATGGCGGTGACAACAGCAATGAACATGAAAATAAAACTTTTGATTGGAACTAAAAGGCTCCAAAAATAGACAAAAACAGAAACACCAAGAATCGACCAACGCAAAACACGTAAATGTTGAATAGTTGAAAAAGATCTTTTTCGGAATGGAAGGATTATATCCTGAATAAACATGCTACCATAAGTATGAAGTGCCGTGTCAGTCATAGCTATAAATGCTGCTATAATTGTGGCACCGAATAGTCCGATTAATCCAACCGGTAAAAATGTGCTGATTACAACCGGGACTGTTATCTGTTTGACAACCTGGGGGTCTTGCACTGTCTTAAGCACTGAATTTGCAGCTCTGGAAAGATCAGCAAAAGCCGGTTCATGCATAATCGCAAAAGCTGTGATCGGCAACACAACCAGGACGATATTCAGTGTCATCGCACGCCAGATTGCCATGATAGATCCCATACGAGCTTCATGAGGTGTGCGCGCAGCTCCACTATAACCACCTCCTCCTGATCCACCGATTGCATTATAAAAGAATCCGAAGCCAGCGATTAGAAAATAATAAATGTTGAAGTCCTTGACGTTCCCAGTTCGGAAAGGATTCAGCATTGAGGAATCGGGATCTACGGATTTGAGCCCACTTATCACTTTATCCCAATCAAAAAGGATAAGGCTGTAGAGGAGGATAACCAGAAAAACAATGTTACAGAACATCCCCTGCGCGAAATCTGTTATCATTACCGAGACCTGACCGCCGACATATGTAAAAAACAAAGCGATGATCATCAGGAAGAGCATCAAAGAAGCATACATCGAAAATTCGATGCCTATACAAAAAAAATGATGGGGCAGTCCACAATAATTTATGATGAAGTTGGTCCCAAGTCCGGGTGTGATTCCGAAAGCGAGTAAACCTGCCAAATAACCGACTATTCCTGTAAAGATGCGAAAAGCTCGACTATATCGAATCTCGAAAAATTGGCCTAAAGTTAATGCACGTGTTTGACGGTAACGATAGACAACAAATCCCGAAAGAGTCACGACAAAATACAAGGGTGATATCATGAATCCCCACCAAATGGGGGGGAATCCCGCACTGTAATGCATTTCGAAGAAAGCCATCAGGTTCAGGACACCCAGACTTGCAATACCAATCGAAATGCTTAACAGGTACCGATCGGCGCAGCGATTACATGCCAGGAAATCCGCTACACCTCTAACATACCGGCGAGTATATAGTGCAAGCCATATGAGAAGAATCAGTACCGAAAAAATAATCGTCCAATCAAGAAGATGAATTTTCATAGAATAATACAATACAATGTTATGGTATGATTTTGATAATCACAAAGCTCTTAGGGAGAAACTACAATGATGTTGAAACAATGAATAGACCGCATTATAAAATCAATAAAATATATTGTGTTCATAAAATAATACTCGTGACTTATTGCCGGAACGTCAGAGATTTTCACTTGTTTTACTGGCCAATCAGGGCCCCAGAATTACAAGATCTCCACTACTGACTGTTCCATTGGTGGGAGAATAGAACTCGGCATTTACCGTGTAGTCAGATCGGATCATAGCATATTCTGGCATGGCATCCTCATCTTTATCCGGGCCAACACTGCAAATCATATACTGCCATTTATTTTTATACATGCCCGGATTGTATAGATCAAGATTCTTCCATCCATCACGTATTGTCGGAAATGCTTTCCCAGGGAAATCCCAGCGAAGACGTCGGGTAGTACGATATCGAACTCCATTCGATCCTCCTGGAGAATCAAGGGGAACACCCCCGAAATCTTTATAGTCGATTGCAAAAAGATCATCGAATATCTTTGTAATGTATTTTACGGGCGTAGTCATCTCATTTGGAAGCAACCCCCAATTGTGACTATAGGGCATGGGTAAAAACCAGATCCAACCTCTTGGATACTGTCTCCAATCCTGGTTGTATTCCTCAAATGTCGTTCGAAGGGTGTGAAGCTCTCCCCTTGATTTTGTTACCCTGGCGCGAAGCTGAGCTTCAAGAAAATTAGGTAATGCGATTGAAATAAGAATTAGAATGATTGCAATCACGATTAATAGCTCGATGAGTGTAAAACCTCGGAAATCATGTCTCCTCGGACAAAATATCTTCATCATATTAATTCTCCTTACAAAAAAAGGTTATCAGGCCCTCTCCTGGAGGAAGAGGGCCTGATTAGAATTATCACCTCAATACAGATGCCAGGTTTTCACTTCAGAAGCTCCACTGTTTTTTACCTCATCTGCCCCAAGATCTGCGATAGAATTCTGAGGTCGTGTCTGGCCATCAATATCGATCGTAATCGATGTACCAGCTGCTACATCCTGCGCCGGACTCTCTATGTCTGTCGGAAGGCGTCCATCACTGGTAAGCAGAGGATCACCCGTTATCGTATCTTCAGGAGTCGAGGTGAAATTTGCAGCCCCAGGATTGATTAGGTTCAGCGTACCATTTAATGGAAGCCATGAATTGATGGCAACCGGGGTTGCCTCAAACATGCCATCAAATATTGTGTAGTTTGCATTGATCACGTCGCTATCGGCATGACCACTAGTCAACATCCAGCCTCCCGCCATCGATGAGTTGGGAAAGAGAGTACAATGGACAAGATTTATCTCATCATTGGTCTTCTTGTCGGTCATAATTCCCCACGTCTGGTTCATATTAAAGATGCAGTTTGTTGCATTCAGTGTGAGTTTTCCGGCTCCGCCCCAATCGATTCCAAAGACCGAGCCAACATGATAGACAATCCCCGCCATTGTGCCTGCAGGAGGACTATGCAGGATACAGCGGTTCAAGTTGATATTTGCCGGATTTTCGAGGTTGCCATCCCCTGTTTCAAGACCGTCACGAAGAACTGCATCGGTAACATTAAGGGTTCCATTGGTTACCTGGCAGAATGCTCTTCCACCAATCACACCATTATCCAGCTTGTCACTGGGGCCGTTTCCATTGATATTCACAGTAGCGCCATTGTTCACACGGAAAGGAACACCACCATTAGACCATGGATCACTGGAAAACTCATTGATAATCTTGGGATTATTCAGAGTGATCGTACAGCCGGCAGCGCCCCCAGGAGCAGCCTGATCGATAATGCTGTTTTGCCAATCAAAGGTACAATTGTTGGCTATGACAATTGCACCCGCGGTCCGTCCGGCGATCGGAGGATAGCTTGGAGGGCCTACAAAATTGGAATCATTAAAGGTCAGGATTCCTGATCCCATGTTGCTGAATGTCAAACCACCATGGTACTGGTATTCAAGCCGGTTGAAAGTAACGTTGATGTCTCCTTGCAACCAACCAGCATTTGGACCTGCGGCGGCAAGCACGACATCGTTGAAGATGCAATCATTTGGCGCGGTTCCCGCCACAAACAGCTGACCAACCACACCAGCATTTCCCGAGATGACGACATTTTCAACCAATGCACCACCATTGTTTATCTCCAAGACAAGATATCCGTCGTCATAGTTGAGTGTCATCTTGTTGGTGGGGCTATCGCCTTGCAGGGTAAAGGGGGTGCCATAGACACGGATAAACTTGGTGTTCGGAGCTCCCGGATGGGTGATGGTGACAGAGGCGCCTGGTGCCGCTTTAATTGTTAGATTGTTGACATTCACATCGATCGGGGGTGTCTCAGAATTATAGGTTCCATCTGCGAGGATGATCACATCGGAATCGGCTGCGGCCGCAACTGCTGCAGTGAGCGTGGGTTGATCAGCAGGGACATTGATGGTCCCCGCAAACCCCACACTGGTGAAAAGCAACATAAGGACAATGGTTGGATGTAATACAGGAAATTGAGCTGAGACTCGCCTTTCAATATTTCTTACAGATCTCATTAGTTTAACCTCCGAGATTAGAAATTCGAGTGACAAGAACCTAACTGGTTATGTTCACTTCGGTGTTGATTGAGGTTGATCTTAACTATTATTCGATTACAGAAAGCCAATAGTAAGGAAACGATTTCTACATGTCAAGCTTTATTTTAGAAAAAATTTCTTTTTTTTTGAGGGCTGAATTCTCTCCAAAAGAGGATATATTTGCGTCTGATTCATCCCAGAGAGAAAAAAAATTTGAGTTTTTCCTCTGATTTTTGTTGTCCTGGAAGATCATCGAGACACTTTTACTGGGTTAAGATATTCCTCCTCAGGCTGAGAGGACTTTAGTATGGAAAACGAATTTTCGAAGATCAAAGCCTTGGAATATTTCCGAAGAAAGGCTGCTCGTTTTCCTTCACTTTTTCACAAAACAAGGTCAACCGAGCTCAAGTCCCCCTGGAAAGACATTTTATCGAATAACACCTTGATAATGCAGGTCTTAACAACAAATGAAGGGTACCCCCTTTCCCCATTTTATTCACCCACGGGGAGGTCTCACTCAAAAGGGAATAGCGCCGTTCCAAAACCAAGGCAGACCATCCGAGGATGAGGGCTGAGAAGATTAGGATTAGGAGTGGTGGCGAGACGATGAGTCGATCCTTGATGAATCAAGCCAAGACAATATGACCTTACCAATGGTCCGTGAGTGAAAATCAGGCTAAGGCTGGTTAGAATTCGGATGCGTCTCGAAAAGGGGGCGTGCCATCATCACTTTGATCATGCAAAATTTTTCGAGAAGTTCTACCATCGTTGCTATTGACAAATGAAAATGTTTTGCGTAGTGTGCGGATTCAGTTTATTCATTTGGACATAAAGAATGAGGAATGGAATAAGGATAACTATGAATTCGTCCGTCTCAAATGGCTCGTGTCTTGCCCGCGTACGAGCCTATTGTCCACGTGAAGGTGGTTCAACGCAAAGAATTGCGAGGCAAATTCTTGAACACCCACAGGATGTTCTTCCAATGTCGATTGTCCAAATTGCAGGGGTTTGTGAAACCAGCCCCTCAACAGTGACACGTTTCTGCAGGATTCTGGGTTACTCAGGGTTCAAGGAATTCCAGCTCGATCTGGCGACAACGCTTGCTAACTATAGTCCTGATGTTGAAGAAAGTTTCGACAAGTCCGATTCGCCAGGTAGCATTATCAGGCGTGTATTTGAGCGTAATAAGCAAAGTCTGGAGGATACCCTGTCCCTGCTTGATGAAAAAACGATGGACAGGGTGGCTATTGCCTTGACAAGAGCAAGACGGATTTATCTGCTTGGGATCGGTGGTTCCGGTCTGGTGGCAAGGGAAGCGGCCCAGCGCTTTATGAGTCTGGGTTTGACTGCAATCGCTGTCTTCGATCCCTATGATCAGGTGTTCGCAACAAGTAATGTCGGGCGAGAAGATGTCATTTTTGGTATCAGTCATACGGGGCGGACTCTGTCAGTTCTCGAGGGAATCCGTGAAGCACGAAGACATCATGCCCATGTCATTGTAGTCACCAACTACCCTGATTCTCCTTTGGCAAAGGAATCTCATGAACGCCTGATCACCTCTTATCGGGAACACCGTTTTAATGCCGCTGTATCCTCCTCGAGAATAGCGCAAATGTGCATTTTTGACGCCCTCTATTTTATGGTCGGAAGTCGTACTTCCGAGGAGGCAAGAAGGCTTGCAAAATCAGCCGAAGAGAGGGTGCAACGGTTGTTGAGAAATCGATATTCACGGACATCCGTTGCAACAAAAGACCGCTCTGTACCTTCAGAGGAAAAAATGATGAGTGATGAATGAGGGTTATCAGGGAGGATAACAGGGACAAGAAAAAACCGCTTGGTTTTGATTATTAGTGGAGCCTGCTGGTCATCTCAATAAAATTACAGGAGGAATATCAAAGATGTATACGCGTTACTATGATCCAGAAATCTTCATCCAGATGCTGGATGGCATTGATCTGGATGATCATGTGGTTGCTTCATATTATCTGAAAGACCGGATAGAGGGACAGAAGTGGCTTGACCATTTTGCTCTTATCCAGGCCATGGGGCTTGAGGGTTCCACGGGAACATGGGAAAAAGTGGAGGAAGACACCGCTGATGTGCGAATTGCGATGTCCAGCAAGATGGTGGGATACCACGAGATTCCGGCCGAGGATCCTTACACGAAGTCAGCCGTGGTTCAGTTGGCATTTCCGATCCGGGCATGGGGTGATAACCTCCCGATGATGTTACTTGCAATTGCTGGTAATTGCTTTGCCTATTCAAAAAATATCATGTTGACAGACCTCTTTATAGGAAAGAACCTGTTAAAAATGTTTAAGGGGCCGAAGTTTGGTGTTCAAGGTGTTCGTGAACTGACTGGTGTTAAAGACCGTCCACTCTCTCTTCACATCATCAAGCCGAAGATGGGGATGACACCGGAACAGACCGCCAACCAGGTGGCACAAACAGCTGCTGGCGGAGCGGACATGTGTAAAGATGATGAGATGCTGGCCGATGCATACAATAATACTATGGAACAACGTCTTCCTCTGGTTATGGAAGCGATCAACCGTGCCGCTGATAAAACGGGCAAGAAGATGATTTACCTTTGCAGCATCACTGATGAAAGTCAGAAAATGATCGATAAGGCGAAAAAAGCTATAGAGCTCGGGGCAAATGGACTTCTCGTGACCTATTCAGCCGGTCTTGCAGCCTTGCGGAAACTGACTTCTGATCCTGATATCACAGTTCCGGTAATGCTCCATGCCTCTCATATGATCGCCATGATGAAACAAATTGCCTGGCCTGTGCTGGCGAAACTGTGTCGTCTGTGCGGGGCCGATCTCATGTTGACACCGACGATCTGGTCATCCATTCCGATGGTATCAATGGAGGAGGGAATTCGGACTTCTTTCATGCAGCTGGCTCCATGGGGACATATCAAACCAACTTTCCCGATGCCATGTGCCGGTGTCTATCCTGGGCTGGCTCCAATCATTATCGGCGAGTATGGAACTGATATCGTAATCCCTGCGGGTGGCGGTATGCTTGGTCATCCAGATGGTTACACAGCGGGTGCGAAAGCTTGGAGACAGGCAATCGATGCGGCACTGTCCAATGAGAACTTTATCGATTACGCCAAAAAACCAGAAAACAAGGAATTAAGACGCGCGATCGAGAAATGGGGCTATATTGAACGACCCAAATCACCTTGGTTGCGTGTGGCTCCTGAGTTTCATCCAAAAACGATGAAGTTTGATGACTGATGCCGCCTGCATCCTTATGGATAGTTGAGTGAAATGAGGATGATAACGTCTGGATGATGGGGAGCAAATTGATGGATCGGAATTATTACCTTGCGATAGACCTGGGTGCCGAAAGTGGTCGCGCTGTAATAGGGTCGATTGATGAGGGAAAACTGATGGTTGAGGAAATCCATCGATTCCCGAATGCTCCCGTAACCATATGTGGAACATTGTACTGGGACATCTTGAATATCTATGCCAATATCATTGAATCCCTGGATCGGTACCAACAACGATTTGGGGATTCAGTGAATGGCATTGGCATCGACAGCTGGGCAGTTGACTTTGGCTTGATTGATCGATATGGGAACCTTCTTCAAAATCCAGTCTGTTATCGTGACTCCCGGACAGAAGGGATGTTTGAAAGAGTTGAGAAATCACTGTCAAAGAGAGAGGTATTTGACATTACTGGGATAGGTCTTATACCGATCTATACTCTCTGTCAGTTGAAATCATTGCGCATTCACCAGCCGGAATTGTTGAAATCAGCTGAAAAGCTCCTTTTGATCCCGGATCTTCTGAATTATTTTCTGTGCGGTAGTGTCGGCTGCGAACAGACAAATGCTATCACCACACAGCTTTATGACCCGCGCCAGGGTACCTGGAGTCATAAGATTTTTGACCTGATGGATTTTCCGTATTCCATAATGGCCGATATCAACGCTCCTGGTACCTATTTGGGGGAACTGAGAGATTCCATCAAAGTCCAAACAGGTCTACGAAATGCTCCGGTAGTTTCTGTTTGCTCACATGATACTGGTTCTGCAGTTGCTGCTGTTCCAGCAGCAGTGGAAAATTATGGTTTTATCAGTTCCGGAACATGGTCTGTTGTCGGAATGATGACGGGTGAGTTGATAACCACTGACGAGGCATTTTCCGCCAATGTCTGCAACGAACTGACAGCGGAGGGATTATTCCTGTGCCGTAACATAATGGGTTTGTGGTTGTTACAGCAAGCTCGCGCTGCATGGAGACGCAAAGGCATATCATATAGTTATGACGATCTGGTTCATTTGGCAGGTGAGGCTCCCCGTTCAGGACCTCTTGTAATGGTTGATGATCCGACGTTCCTTCATCCAACAGACATGGTGGAGGCAATTCGTGTGTTTTGCCAGAAGACAGGACAGAAATCGATTTCATCCGATGCTGGCTTTGTCTGCTGTATACTTGAAAGTCTGGCATTGGCGTACCGTCAGGCGCTAAACCAGATTCATCGCATCACCGGTCGTAGAAGTGAAATCCTCCACATCGTTGGAGGGGGTGCTCTAAACTCTGTTTTGTGTCAATATACTGCAAACGCCACGGGAATAACCGTTTTGGCAGGTCCTCAGGATGCGACTGCAACAGGCAATATCCTGGTTCAGGCACTATCACGCGGTGATTTGAAATCAATCAAGGAAATCCATGAAGTTGTTCGATCCTCAAGTCGTTTGGTTCAATATGAACCATGTGACAATAAATATTGGGAAGATCGAATTGCCTACTACAATAAAATAATCAAAACACCTGAAGATTGATTCTTAAAAGAATGATCAGGAGGAAAGAAAGGTGCTTGCTGGACATTCATTCGGAGCTTGTTTACCCACATTCGGGAGTTGCGCGGATCGCTACTGCCTTGGCGGTTATGGTGGTGGGGGGGAAACCATCAAGGAGATGATAGACCTTTCCCTGAAGGTTAAAGGAATAGATGGGCTTGAACTGGTTGGTAATTGGCATGTCAATGATAACAATATACGTGAAATTGGAGCCATGTTCAAAGACAGGAATCTCAAAATTCCGATGTTGGTTCCAGACCTTTGGACACAGGCTAAATGGGGCAAGGGTAGTCTTGCTGCACCCGACGCAGTTACCCGGCAAGCGGCAATTGATGAAGTCCGCAAGGTGATGGATTGGGCGGCAGAGTTGAATTGTCCTTATGTGGATGTTTGGCCGGGTCAGGATGGTTATGATTATTGCTTCCAGACTGATCACCTTGCTGCTTGGGAATGGCTACATGATGGTCTGGCAGCCTGTGCTTCTCATAATGATAAGGTAAAAGTTCTGGTCGAATACAAACTTAAGGAGCCAAGGACACATATTATTGTCAACAGTGCCGCAAAAACTCTCCTGCTCCTGGAAGATCTTCCCAATGTTGGCTGTCTACTGGATATTGGACATTCACTTGCCGCGGGAGAAAACATCGCGGAAGCTGCTTCACTACTAGCCCGTTATGGGAAGCTGGATTACCTTCACCTCAATGATAACTATCGGTCTTGGGATGATGACATGATGCTTGGCTCGGTTCATCTTGTCGAGACCCTCGAACTGGCTTATTGGTTGAAACGATTGAACTATAATGGTTGGCTCACTCTCGATATTTTCCCTTACCGGGAGGATGGTGTTCGTGCCGCAACCCAGTGTTACCGGTGGATGGAAGCTCTGTTTTCATGTATTGAGCGTGTCGGGATGGACGAAATTGGATCAGTCATTAAGACAGGCGATGGATGTTCGGCAGTTGAAATTGTTCGGCGAGCATTTGGCCTGGAAAAAGACTAATCTCATTGTCCAAGATTGATTTCAATAAAAATCTGATAATGGCTGAGATGGCTGATACTTTAAATGTGAATATTTTCTTCACATGGATTCCACGCGGTATAATTTCATGATAAGAATAGATCCGAAACTTCATGACCGGGATAGGGTCAGTCGGTTTCTTTGTTCAAAGGATGGGAATAGTACATGGTAGTTGCAATCAAAGTACCAGACATGGGAACAACTGTGGATACAGTTATTTTAACAACCTGGCTGGTCAAAGAAGGCGAACATATTTCTCGTGGAGATCCAATTGCGGAAATTCAGACTGATAAAGCGAATGTACAGCTTGAATCCGTTGCAGAAGGGATTCTCTTGAAGTGTATTGTGGAGGAGAATACAGAGCTTTCGGTAGGCCAAATTCTTGCCTACATTGGTTCGGCTGGGGAAATTATCGATGATGCGGCAATACCGGATTCCTCCTGTAATCCTGTTAAAAATGAGCAGTTTACTACAAGTCCAGAATCCTCATCGATAATATCAGTTCATGAAAACCCAACTGGTGAAGCTGCTGGTGATTCAGGTAAGTCTAATGACGGGAAAAAACGGGTCAAGGGTTCAACTCCGGTTTCGAAGATGGTCCGTAACCTGGCCCGGAAACACCAATTGGATTTGAATTAAGTCCGGGGCACAGGGAAGGGCGGAAGCATTACTCGTGAGGATGTAATGCGTTTGGTGAACTCCACATCACCTGTGACTCCCATACCTGATGAAAACGATCCTTCATTTCTACTTGATCTTTACCGGAAAATGCTTCTGATCCGAAGGTTTGAAGAGCGCGTCAAATACCTTTTCCTTGAAGGTATCATGCCGGGTACCATTCATCAGTATCAGGGTGAGGAGGCTGTGGCGGTAGGAGTATGTGCCACACTTAACCGGGATGACATCATAACAAGCACGCACCGTCCGCATGGTCACGCAATAGCCAAGGGGATTCCCATCAATTCATTGCTCAATGAATTGTTCGGAAAGACAACGGGTTGTTGTCGTGGTAAGGGAGGTTCGATGCATGTGGGCGATCTGGAACTGGGCATGGTTCCTGCCATTGCCATTGTGGGTGGAAATGTCCCACTGGCAACAGGTTGTGCTCTTGCATTTAAGATGAGGGGAGAATCGAGGGTAGCGGTTTCCTTCATGGGCGACGGAGCCATTAATGAAGGTGCCTTTCATGAGGGTGTGAACATGGGTGCTATCTGGTCACTTCCTGTAATCTACGTTATCGAAAATAACCTGTACTCAGCATCGACACCGATTGGGAGCACAGTTAAGTTGTCAAAACTCTCTGATCGGGCCTTAGGCTATGGAATCCCTGGTGTCACTATTGATGGAAATGATGTCATGGAGGTCTACCGTGCAAGCCGTGAAGCTGTGGACCGTGCTCGAAAGGGGAAAGGTCCTACGCTGATCGAAGCCATCACCTATCGAATAACTGGTCACTCACGACGCGATCCCTGTAATTACCAGCCGGAAGAAGAGCGCAATGAGGCGATAAAGAAAGAACCAATTGGGCGATTTGAAAAACACCTGATTGAAACTGGCCTTATCAACCGGGATCAACTGAACCAGATTAGCAAGGAAATAGATTTAGAGATTGAAGAGGCTGTTCAGGAAGCCATAAATGGACCAGATCCAAAACCAGAAGACGCTTTACAAGATGTCTTTGTGTGAGAGAAGGAAAGAATTGTGTCAAAAAAATCGATTGCTGAAGCCTTGCGTGAAGGTTTGCGTGAAGAAATGTTACGCGATGAGAGGGTTTTCTGTATTGGTGAGGATATTGCCATCCCAGGCGGATGGGGAGGAGCCTTCACCGTTACCCTGGGTTTGGAAAGCGATTTTGCTGACCGGATGATTAATACACCCATATCAGAAAATGGTGCGTTTGGTGTGGCTTGTGGAGCAGCGATGATGGGGATGAGACCAATCGCCGATGTTCAATATGGGGATTTCCTGTTCTGCGCCATGGATCAGGTTGCCAACAACATTGCAAAATTACGATATATGTCTGGAGGCAAGCTCGAGGTCCCAATCGTCATGCGTGCACCTGTCGGAGCCACCGGACGCGGAGCACAACACGCTCAGAATCTCGAATCTATCTTTCTCTCCATTCCCGGAATCAAAATAGTGTGTCCCGCGACTGCTTATGATGCCAAGGGCTTACTAAAAGCAGCTGTTCGTGATAATAATCCTGTTCTTATGTTTGAACATAAGTTACTTTATGGCTCAAAAGGGGCACGGGCTGAATCGGGCTCACTGGATGCATCCAGTGAAATCCCGGATCATGATTATATTGTACCCATTGGCAAAGGTATTGTTCGACGGGAAGGCAGTGATGTGACCATTGTCGGGACCCTGTTGATGATGCATTACGCTTTGAACGCCGCGGAAGTACTTGCAGCTGAAGGAATAAGCGCGGAAGTTATCGATCCCAGATCCCTGAATCCTTTTGATTGGCCTATCCTGGAGAAATCGGTCAGGAAAACCACTCGGTTGGTGACCGTCGAGGAAGGTCCATGCTTTGGTGGAATTGGTGCGGAAATATCAGCAACTGTTTCCGAACGATTGGGGGATTACCTGACTGCCCCGATTTCTCGTGTGGGTGCACCCAATATTCCCGTACCCTTTGCCCCCATCATGGAAAACTATTATCGTCCAGATGTAAATAAGATCATTGAAACTGTCCGGCAAGTGTGTGATAATTGATCAAATGCCAGATTTTTTAATATTATTCCGTTAGGATACTGAAATGACTGAACTGCGTAGTTTTATCATACTTGATAATCTTCAGGAACAGTTGGCCTCATTCATGGCATCGACTGTCCAGGGGTATATGCCAGTGGCAGGAATGGCTTCCTTGTTTGTGGAGGTAGCACCGGGTATGGAGATTGTCAGATTGCTGGATCGAGCTGTAAAAGCAACCGGTGTCCGTCCCGCGATTCAGGTTGTCGAGAGAAACTTTGGTGCTTTAGAAGTTCATTCAGATTCCCAAGCCGATGTTCGCCAGGCAGGCCTGGCAATTCTGGAGGCACTGGGAATGACGGAGGAGGACAGGATGAAACCAAGAATCGCTTCGTCCACGGTCATCCGGAAGGTGGATCCCTATCATGCCTCATTAATTAACAAAAGTCGTTCAGGTTCTTTATTGCTTGCCGGTCAGACTTTGTTTATTCTCGAGACACAACCAGCCATGTATGCAGTGCTGGCGTCCAATGAAGCGGAAAAGGCCAGCAAAGTGACCCTGGTGGATATACGTCCATTTGGAAATTATGGACGATTGTACCTGGGGGGGGATGAGGCTGATGTCGTGGTGGGAAGTCAGGCCGCGATAAACTCGTTAATCAATCTTTCTGGGAAAGAAACCAACTGAGAGGAGAAAGTAAAATGGCGGATGCACTTGGGATGATCGAAACACAAGGATTTGCAGCGATGGTGGAGGCCTCGGATGCGATGGTCAAGGCTGCCAAGGTTGAGCTTGTGGGATATGAGAAGACAGGTGGAGGCTATGTTACAGCGATTATCAGGGGAGATGTGGCCGCTGTTAAAGCCGCCTGTGAGGCGGGAGAACGGGGTGCGCGGGGAGTGGGTCAAGTCATATCAATCCATATCATCCCACGACCCCATACGAATGTAGACCTGGTTCTTCCTTTAGGCCGCAAAGAGGAAGCCGCCAAAGAAGCCGGAAAGTAGAATTTCCATGCAGATTGGCAGAGTGATTGGAACTGTGGTATCCACCGCTAAAGAACCCATGTTGGAAGGCCGGAAGCTGCTGGTGGTTCGTTCCCTCGATCTGAATGCGAAGGCGACAACAGGTTATGTGGTGGCAGTTGATTCGGTGGATGCGGGGATTGGTGATGTGGTCCTTGTCGCTCAGGGAAGTTCAGCCCGTTTGACAGGTGCCACAAAGGACCGTCCATGCGATGCGGTGATAATCGGGATTGTGGATTCATGGGATGTTGGCGGCGTAACCAAATACAGGAAAAGTGAAGAATGACCCAGCGACAGCCAGTGTCAAGCCAGTCCTTGTGTTCTCCCTCCGTCTCCAGTGAGGGACCATGTTTTCCCTGTGTCGATGCAGCAGTCACACGTGCATGCACAGCTTTCGAGGCTATGTCTGGTATGAACCTCGATACTCGTATTCGTGTGGTGGCTGCCATGCGCCAGGCAGCCAGGAATCATGTCAAGGAATTAGCTTCACTGGCGGTCGAGGAAACGGGGCTTGGAAGGGTTGAGGATAAGGTTCGAAAAAACCTGCTGGTCACTATCAAAACTCCCGGTCCGGAATTCCTGGAACCTGTCGCTCAAAGCGGCTCCCGTGGTTTGATGTTGATGGAACGGGCGCCTTATGGAGTGATAGCATCCATTATTCCCGTTACCAATCCCACTACCACGGTAATCAACAATGGGATAGCCATGATCAGCGCAGGGAACGCAGTGGTTTTCAATGCTCATCCCGGGGCCAAACGATGTTCCAACCGTTGCATAGAAATTCTTAACGAAGCGATTATGGGCGCAGGGGGTCCCCCTGATCTGTTGACGGCGATTCCAGATCCAACGATCGGGACAGCACAGGCGTTAATGCGCCATACGAAGATCGCTTTGCTGTGTGTCACGGGGGGACCTGGAGTTGTACGCGAAGCCATGAATTGTGGCAAGAAGGTGATCGCCGCGGGAGCAGGAAATCCTCCCGCGGTCGTCGATGAAACCGCTGACATAAGTAATGCGGCAAATTCCATTGTCGCTGGTGCTTCTTTGGATAACAACATCATCTGCACGGACGAAAAGGTCGTGGTAGTTGTCGATTCCATCGCTGATGATCTGAAGCGTCATATGCTGGCCCTGAATTGCGTTGAAGTTTCCGGAATTGATTTGCAGCGAGTATGTCGCTCGATCTTCAAATCCATTGAGGGCCGTTTTGGAACAATAAATACGCAAATGGTGGGTAAGGATGCCAGTATGATTCTGTCCGGGGCAGGGATCAATTGCCCCGCAGAAACACGTTTGGCTCTTTGCGAGGTTGACCGGGATCACCCGCTCGCCTGGACTGAGCAACTGATGCCAATTCTTCCGATTGTCCGAGCCAAGGACGTGGATGAGGCCATTTCCCTGGCGGTTGCTTATGAAAATGGACGGCGCCATACAGCGACCATGCATTCCACGAACATAGAAAAGTTGAATAAGATGGCTCGGATAGCCAACTGTTCAATCTTTGTCATGAATGGACCCTCCTTTGCCGGCCTGGGAATGGGTGGCGAGGGATATGCCTCGTTTACAATAGCCAGTCCGACTGGAGAAGGTCTGACAAGTCCGATCAGTTTTACACGTGAGCGCCGTTGTACTCTGGTCGACACGCTAAGAATCGTGTAGTCCATACTATTTTCTGATAAAAAGAGTAGAGTTCAAGATTGTAATAAATTGGGTTAGTGATAATTATTGTACCATCAGATAAACTTGTCACCAGATAATCCAAACATAAAATAAAACGGGAGATATTCGATTGGCTGTACTTGGGATGGTGGAGTTTAACAGAATTGCTACTGGCATTCATGCAACAGATGCCATGGTGAAGGCAGCTGAAGTTGAACTTATCGAATCCAGACCGATTACACCGGGCAAGTATATCTCGCTCGTGACTGGAGATGTGGCTTCTGTGAGTGCTTCCGTCAAAGCGGGTATTGAAACAGCGGGTCTTGATGGAGTGATTGAGTCCTTTGTGCTCCCAAACCTTCATCCGCAAATTTTGCCCGTGATGCAAGGATACAACCCGGTTCCTGATAAGGAGGCGGTCGGTATACTCGAAACAACTGGTGTTGCCGCTATTATTACAGCAACAGATGCAGCTCTAAAGGAATCTCCCGTGATTCTCGTTCGTCTTCATCTGGGTCTTCACATTGGAGGAAAGGGTTACGCAGTACTTGTGGGTGAGATTGCGGATATCGAGTCTTCAATCATGGCGGGAACCCGACAGGCTGGAAATCAACTTATCGATAAGAAAATTATTCCGAATCCTTATGAGGAGATATACCAATACCTCATGAAGAAACCTCACTGGTAAGGATGATAAACTCGATATGATTCCTGCACGAGTTATTGGCAGAATGGTTCTCAATCAAACTCTGCCGGCATTTCAGGGAGTTCCCTTTCTTTTGGTGGAGCCCATTAATGAAAAAATGATCACTTCGGGGGATTATATGGTTGTCTGTGACGCTATTGGTGCCAATCTGGGTGAAACGGTATTTCTCGCCCAGGGACGGGAGGCGACTTTCAATCTTCCCGACCCATTCAATCCGGCCGACATGACGATAATTGCCATAATTGACCAAATAACGACCGGTCAGGATTCTCAGAAGGAATAGTTCAAACAGTGAAAATTGCACGTGTTGTGGCCCATGTTGTCTCAACCCAGAAGGTGATCAAGTATCACGGGATGAAAACATTGCTGGTAAAACCGTTACGTCTGGATGGAAGTGAGGAGGGCTCCACTTTTGTTGCCATAGACCGGGTACAGGCTGGGATCGGTGATATGGTATTATTAATGCAGGAGGGCAGCTCTGCTCGTACAATGTTTTATGATGAACAAATGCCTGCTAGAAGTGTGATTGTCGGGATTATTGATCACCTGGAGATTAATGAATGATGACTGAGCTCGACATAAGAAAGGCAATATGTGAGGCCGGTAAAAGGCTTTATCTAAAAAATCTTGTTGCTGCGACTGATGGAAATATCAGTGTTCGGATTGGACCTGATCGATATCTTTGCACCCCAAGCGGAGTTTCGAAATATGATATGGCCCCTCATCATATTCTTATTGCTGACGGGCGAGGGAAACGGATATCTGGCGAGGGTAAAGTAACCTCCGAGTTTTTTACTCACCTTGCGGCGTATGAAGAACGAGCTGATGTGAGGGCTGTGGTTCATGCCCACCCACCAAAGGCCGTCGGATTTTCACTGGCGGGTGTTTCCATGGCGGAGTGTGTATTACCGGAAGTGGTTTACACGATAGGCGGTATTCCAACCTCCACCTATGCGACACCAGCTACTAAAGAAGGAGGGGAATCCATCAGGGAATTGATCCGCAAGTGTGATGCTCTGGTGATGGACCGTCATGGCGCAATTACTGTCGGAGTCGATGTTTATGACGCTCTTTTCAAAATGGAAAAGATCGAACATGCGGCGGATACTCTACTGGTGGCGCATCTATTAGGAAAAATTCGGACATTGGATTCAGAACAAATCATAAAATTACAGGGAATCCGGAAGTCCTATGGCGTATCAGGATATGCATATCCCTGTCATGAAAAGTCCTCGACACAATCTGAAAAAAATAAAGACGGAAACGAATCCTCAGACTTGGATAATATTATTGAGGATACCTTGCGAATTCTGGGCGGTGGGTAAGATATTGGTAAAAAAAAAGGATCGTGGCATAAAGTAATTATTATGTAGCAACAAATACTTCATTCCAGAATTACTTCTATCGCAGGACAGAAAGACCAGAATCCATCACCATCACCCTATGGAAGAAGAGGGTGGAAAATTATGTAAAACAATTTGCAAAACCAAACCAATAGTTTATTATTTGATGAGTATGTTCATGATTAATCAATAAAAAGCATGTGTCCAGATTTGACTATTTGATTTTTATTCCAGGTTGAGTTTTATCGATTAAAGACTAATGAAAACATGGACTTCCGGATTTATTCTTGTTTTAATATTATTAATCCAAACCAAGGAGACGGTTATGACGGCAACAAAAAATTCCCTAATGGCAACAATCAAATCCCTGATGGAAGAAAAAGGTGTGCGCCGCCACGAACAGTCTGGCTACTATTATTACACCAGTTACGTGGACCTTTATGACTGGGAACTCTACTTTGATACAATTGCTCTGGCCTATGTTGGCGGAGAAGAAATTGCAATTCAGGGCCTTCGATTGTTTTGTGAGGCTCAAAAAACTGATGGATTTATCAGCCGGAGAATTCTTCAAAAACCTCTTCCAGAGAAAATCCCTGATCTTCATCGGAGGATATTCGCCGAGGAACAATTAGAACACTGTAAGCCCTTTCTTTTTCAGACTTCGTTGATAATCAGCCGAACCAGAGGCAATGTGAACTGGCTTCGCCGAGAGGATTACGATGCACTTAAGAAATACCTGGACCACTGGTTATCATGCTGGGACCGTAATTCGAATGGACTGTGTGAATGGAGTAGTGCCCCACATAGTGGCTCGGATACTCAGTTGGAACGAATTGGACCTTGGCGATCGCGGTATTGTGAAGGTGTTGATTTGAACTGCTTTATAGTTTATGAGTGCCAGGCTGCCGCCTATATCTCTGAGGCAATGGGAGAAACCGAAGATTCGCAAAGATTTAGACGAGAAGCTCACAGACGATCTCAGCTGATTCGAGATTTGCTCTGGGATGATCAGGAAGGTTTCTTCTATGATCGTGATGCGCGCACGGGGAAACAAATCAAAGTTAAATCCGCCGCCGCCTTTTTGACCCTGTGGGCGGGAGTTGCGACACCGGCTCAGGCTCAAGATCTTGTTCAGAGATACCTTTTGAATCCGGAGGAATTCTGGCGTCCATTTCCGATATCGAGTTATGCCCGGTCAGAGCCATCCTACACACAATTTTATATCCCAAAGCCTGATATGGACCCTCTTAATGCTCTGGGACCCGGCCATGCCAACTGGTGCGGTGGGATGTGGCCTCATTGGAATTACCAGATCGTCCATGGACTGATTGAATATGGTTTCAAAGAGGAAGCTGGAATTATAGCTGATAAACTTTTTGAGGCTGTTTCCAGAGAAGAAGGGCTGTTCGAATGGTATGATGCCGAGACAGGAGCCGGACAAGGTCTGAACCCCTTTTGGGCCGGTGCTTCCATCATGGGTGTGGTTCTCCCGGAAGAACTTCGGCAGGAGTTCAACCCCTCTCAGCCGGATTCTGTTGAGAAATTATTGAAATTTGAAACGATGCGTTCAGCCCTCGGAATAGATAGTGTCTTTAACCCAAAGATAATACATTGACGCTCCTGAAAGAATCCCTTCCGCAACGGTTCATTCTGAATGAATCAGTTTGACTTTCTCAGATTCCTCATGGAGAAGTTGAGTTGAAAAAAGGATACTCAAGGATAGTCGGCATTCCCGCCGATGTATTTGTTTTCCAAAAGAACATGTGAGCAAGGGGGTTTGCTATGGTAATTGTATTGTCTTTCCCGGTCTGGTCTTGAATATGGCGAAGGACCAGGTCCGGGCCGATATTTTGACATCTGTTGTGGGTCCTGCCAGAATGGGTGTTTACAGGAGAGTATACAGTGATGGGGATATAACCGATTTATGAATGCTATCCCCTGTGGTCTGTGATCTGGGCGATCATCATTACAAGGGAGAGAAGCTGCCGGTGGGCAGTTCCTCCTGGCAACCCTGAGAAGCACGTGAGCAAATACGCGGGAGTCTTTCAGGAATCTCTAAATGGCTGACGGGTGTAAAAATCGAGACAACGTCAAAACAGTGCGGTGGAGTTTTCGTGGCTGGACGATTTGAGGAAGAAATATGTGGACAGCACCTGTTGACCTGACGGATGGGCAGAGGAAGACAGGGGTGCCAGGTAGGAGCCGGGTCGGCGAAGAGTCTTTTCAAGTTGGCGGGAATTAGATCATTGACCTTACGTGCAGGATAGACAAGGACACGTTGCAGCAAATCGGAAAGGGAGCCAGTTCGGGAGTGGTAACGCCCTGATGGCATTTCTGGCAGGGGTACTTGAACCGGACATGCTCGCGGATCTGGAGTTGCGTGGGGAGGTAATCGAGTTGTTCAGTGATGGTTTCGCCGAAGGGCTGCTGAAGCCCGCCACAGCAGGGGCAGATCCGCTTTTCTTCGGGAAGCGTGTGTTCGATGCGTATGC
>CAYZUX010000024.1:0-40283 GCA_964481775.1 uncultured bacterium
GACACTGCTAAACACGTTAACCACCCCGGAGACCGTGACCGGACTGAAGGTATCGGCTTCGAGTGTCACGCATTCAGATTCACAGAGCCACACTCTGAGCGCGGCCACCACGCCACCGGCCACCAAGCACGTGGCCAAAACCGTGGCCCTGGATGCGGGGGCGGCCACCATTGATCTGACGGCATTAACCGCCTGGGGAACCAACGGGCTGACCGAGAATTGCAATGGTCTGAAGTTGCAGATTTTCCGGGCCAAGGCCACGGCTGGCAACGCCAATCCGATCACGATCGCCACGGGAGCCAGCAATGGCTATGACGCTTTCGGGGCGGACTGGTCGATTAGCCTCAAAGCCGGACAGGAAGTGACCCTGTATGGCAATGATGCGACCCCGGATGTGGATGGAACGCACAAGACGATTGACCTGGCCGGAACACTGACTCAATCGATCGATATTGAGATGGTGTTCGGATAAGGCCATGGCCACAACTGCTGAGGATATCGCAGCGATCCGCCGGATGACCAACGAGGAGAGCGACGGTCTCTATTCGGATGCCGTGCTCACCTCATTGATCGAGGCGAATCCGGTTCCAGACAGCGAGGGGAGACTTCCCAGCCATGAGGATTGGGAGGCCACCTACGATCTGAATGCGACGGCCTCACAGATATGGGCTGAAAAGGCGGGCCGTCTGACGGGCGAAACGGACTTCGCGGCGGACGGCGGATCTTATTCGCGCAGTCAGTTGTATGAGATGGCCATCAAGCAATCGCGTTTCTACCAGGCCCGGGCCTTTGTCCGGACGATGGAATTCCAGCGTCCACGGGTGAAGAACCGGTACTCGGGAGGGTACTCGCACGGCGCTTACGACGTGGCGGCAACTCATGGCACTCACTGACAGCATTCAATCCATGCGGGCGGCGGCGGAAGCCTCGCTGTTCGATGTCTGTCTGCTGGGGATTGCTCCCCAGGAGGGGGGTCTCGAGCCGGGGCATCTTCCGGTGGTGTGGGGAACTACTCCGGTCAAGTGCGGGGTGACCATTTCCACGCCACGCGAAGCCAAGGACGGGAGCCAGGTGGATTTGGGGACGATCCTGATCCGTTTCGCATACACGCAGGACCTGACCGGGGTCACGCATATCCGGCTGACCACAAGGATGGGGACGGCGCTGCCAGAACCAGAGGACTACGCCCTGGAGGGAACGCCGGGATATGGGTCCACGGTCCGGTTTGCCCAGGCGCAGCGGGTGACGGGAGGATCTGTGAAATGAGTCAGACGATCAAGATTTCCTCCAAGTTCACGGACAGGACGGATGTGACCATTGCCAAGTTGACCCACGCCACGGATTACGCGCTCAAGAGCATGGCTTTCCGGATGGCCACGCTCGCCAAGAGGCCACCCCCGAAGGGGTCTCCAGTGGCGGGAGTGCGGGTGCCGGAATGGTCCTGGGTCAAGAAGACCAAGGAAAAGAAAAAGGGCGCTCACAACCGTGATTCGATCCGTCCGGAGAAGGCGGAGCATCTCAAGTATGTGGTCAGGACCGAGACCGGGTACGGAGGGTTCCTCGAACTGGGGACCTCCAAGATGCCCGCGAGGCCCTATCTCGCTCCGGCTTTCAAGGAGGCCAAGAGCGAGTTTATCAGCGACTTGAAGGATGGGCTTGAGGCGGCATGAACGACCCGATTCAGATCATCTATGAGTTCCTGAGTGAGGAGGGAACCCCATTAGCCACGCTGCTGGGAGGGCGGATCTGGTCGCCCGTGGTGGCGGCTGGATTCAAGAACGAGGCTCCGGCGATTGTGTTTCATCCGAGCGAGGAATCGCCTGAAGCCCCGGCGAATGTGATCGCCAACAGCATTGTTTTCAAGTGCTACGGCGGGGCAGCGACCTTCCAGAGTTCGCGGAATGTGGCGACTCAACTCTACAACCGTTTGCACGGGGCGCGAGGGCAGACGGATGAGGGCGCGATCATGATGGCCCGTTGCAAGAACATGTTCCAGGGGGGGGAGGATCCGGACACGGGTTGGCCCTTCCATGTCGCAATCTACGAGATCGTAACGCAATAACCCAAGGAGGTTTTCAGAATAATGGCGGCATTCGAGACACAAACCAACAGGATTACCGCAGTGGCGATTCACCTGACCGCAGAGACGGCGGTCCCGACACTTCCGGCGGCGGGAGCGAGTATGGACTGGAGTGCTGAACCGGATGGATGGAAGGAGATCGGCTTCAAGTTCGCGGAAGACGCCTTCACGGTCAGCAAGAACGACCAGAAGCGGATTATAGTGCAACCACCGGGTGTACCCAACAAGACCAGGGTGATTGAGCTCCCGGAGACCATCGATGCGGCTGAGTTCACGGCCTATGAGATCGGTGGCCTGGTGTTCGGTTACGCGACCAACTACACCGAGGTCAACGGGGTCTATACGCCCAACACAGCGGGGCATACGACCTATCGCGCACTCATCATCGAGTACGGCGGGGTAGGTCTCAAGTATTTCCCGAAGGTCACCATCTCGGTGGATTGGCCGACGGGCGGGATTTGGACGCTGGGTACACAAAAGGGAAAGATCGAGGTCTTTGGGACCTCCACGATTCCAGCCGGCGCGCAGTGGCACCAATACCAGTAAAACCTCACCCCCCTGGCCCCCCTCTCCCGCGAGGAGAGGGGGGAAGGGGAGAAGCGAGGGGGAAACGGAGAGGAGAGTCTCATGACACCACCCAAGATGGAGAATACCGGATCGAGTGATCAGGAAATCCTGGACAAGGCCAAATGCACGATTGAGATCGGCGGGAAGACCTACGAGTGGACCGAGATGGGGAGGCGTCAGGGACGCGAGGCCCTGGCGGAAATGCTGCCCCTCTTGCAGGGTTTTCACCCTGATACTGATGCTCCCTCGATGCTGACCCTGATCAACAAGACGCTGGACTTTTTCTACAAGTACCACGCGCGGATGAATGCGGATCGCAAGCACCTGGATAATGCTGCTACGAATGATGAGATCAGCGCGGCGCTGCTGGCGGTGAGGGCGGTGATCGACGCCCCTTTCAGACGGGACGCGGCGGAAGCTCGGGAGAAGGTGGCAGCGACTCTCACGCCGAGTCCAGAATCCTCGAGCTGATGGCATCGGAGTGGGGGATATCCCCGCTCGAGATCGATGAGAAGTTTACAAATCGTCAATTCTGGATGTTCGGTCAGCGGTTGATTGAGCGACTCAACAGGAGGGGAAAGGCGAGGGGAGGGTGATGCAGTTAAGCGCGGGCGATGCGGTCTTCAAAATTGGCGCTGACCTGAGCGAGTTCAGCAAGGAGCTGGCCGCCGCCAAGGTGAATGTCAAAGCCTTTGGTGACAGCCTGACCAAGATCGGCAAGGATGCCGGTTCCTCGCTGGATGCCAGCCTGGGGAAAACCCCCAAGGAGTTGGCCAAGAAGTTTGACGAATCGGCCAAGGCGATCTCCGCCAACCTCAAAAGTGTGTCGATGTCCGCCGGGTTATTCGGGGCCTCTGTGCTGGGGGCTTTCGGCACGGCGGCTAAAAAAGCCTCGGACTATCAATCCAGCCTGAATCAAATCCGCATATTGGGTGTCAAGGACATGGGGCTGGTGGATGAGGCGGTGCGCCGTGTCGCCAAGACCTTCGGGACCGACTTGGCGGAGACGGCGGCGGTGGCCAAGGACGCCATTTCGACCTTCGGGACGGAAGGCCATGGGTTGGCCGACAGCCTGGTCTTTGTGGAGCAGAGCGCCAAGGCCGCTACCGCCGGGTATGTGGGGCTGACCGACGCGGCCAAAGCCACCACCTCGATTCTCAAGGTCTTCAATCTCAACACCAATCAAACCCTGGAAGTCATGGACGCGCTCAAGGTGGCCACGGATCTGGGCATTACGGACATGCAGCGTTTCGCGCCAGAGGTGTCGAAACTGGGAGTCCAGTTCCAGTCGGCGGGGATGGATTTCAAGGAGATGGTATCTGCCTTGGGGGCGATGACCCTGGTCGAACAGGATGTGGGCAGGGATACGATGTTCCTGACCAACCTGCTGAAGGTGTTGGGGGGCGGCAACCAGGAGGCCGCGAAGGCCGCCAAGGAGATGGGGATTGAGTTTTCGGCATCGGCGCTGGAGACGAAAAAGCTGTCGGGCATGGTGGAGGAAATCAACACCAAGCTGAAGGGCAACAAGGATGCCCTGCGGCGTTTGTTCCCGGACATGGACGCCTACAACGGCTTTCTGACCTTCGCGCGGGTCAATTCCGGGGACTACCAGAAGATCCTGGACAAGGTGAACCACTCTCTGGGGGAGACGGATAAAGCCTACCAGGATGTCATCAAGCACGATCCCACCTTTCATCTCAAGCAGATGAAGGCTTCCTTCCTCGATATGTCGATCAGCATCGGGGAGAAACTGATTCCATCGATGCAGGAATGGGTTGGAACCATCAAGGGTGCCACTGAAGGTCTGGACGATCTTGAAGGGTCGATCCCGGGGATCACTGATTTTACGGCCACCATGGGCCTCAAGATGGGTGAGGCGGCGATAGCGATTGCGGCGATCACCTACACGGGGGCGAAGGCTATCGAGACGCTGACCAAGCTCAGGACGGCGATGGCCTGGATAGCGGGACTGGGGACCGCTGGATCTCTGGGAGCGGGCGGCTTGGCAGTTGGGGGCATAGGGTACGGACTCACCTCGCTTTACGACACCTTCAGCAAGTATGGACCGGAGATCAAGCGCAATGCCAAGGATATGGTATCAGCCTTCAAGAACCTGTTCACGGGCGCGGATGACTCACTCGGTAAATTCGAGGATACGACCAAAGAGCACCTGGTGAACACCAAGGCGGAAATGGACGCCTTTGGCAAGGACCTGGATGAGAAGATCGGGCATTCCACCTGGATCGATGCTTATAAGCGGAATGCGGATGAGGCGGAAGCGGAGTGGGGTCGTTGGGCGGACACGATAGAGGCGAGTATCGGACGTGTAAAAGAGATCACGATCACGGTGGAGCCGATCTTGCAGGAGATGGCGGATCTGTCCGCGAAGGTGCTGGGGGCGGCTGAATTTCCGGGGTTGAGCATCGATCTGAGCGGTGGTGGAGGAATTTCAGCAAGTGCAGACGCCGGCAAGAATCTGTTTGCGACAGCCTTTGCGTTGGAAGAGCAGATGAAGAGGCTTGCTGAAGAATCATGGAAAGCCGCTGAGAACGTGGTCATGGTGTCCGGCAAGATGTACGCGCTGGAGGGCGCGGGCCGTGCCGCTGGTGAAGGCATGGCGGTTGTGACGGGAGAAATGGGGAAGGCCAACGAACAGTGGGTACTGGGATCGGGGGCAATCGCGAAGCTCGAGGATGGGGTTGGGGAAACTGAGAACACGCTGAGGATCTTTGGGCAATCCATCGATTTGGCCACTGAGGGGGTGCGGGTCAATGCGGGGGCGAACCAGTCAGCAGCCGATTCATTCAATGCGATGGACTACTCGGTCAAGGGGTTGCTCCAGACTTATGGTCTTTACGAGGGGAGCCTGAAGCGCGGTTCAGACCAACTGGATAAATATATCGCCGAGTATGAGCGGATGCAGGCGGAGATTGATGATCTGACCTCCACGATCAAAAGCCACGCCAAGCAGGTGGAGGAGGCGGAGCAGGCTTACAATAATCTCGCTCAAGCGCGTGGCGAGGATTCCGAGGAAGCCCAGAAGCAGTTCGAGGTTTGGCAGCAATCGCAGAAGGCTTTAGAAGCCGAGCAGAAGGCATTGGAGAGGCTTTCGGGTCAGACGGAAAACGCGCAAGCGCGGATTGCGGACATGTCCGAGGGGATTCGTGCCGAGGCCGAGGACCTGATGAGCGCCACGGACGCGGCGGACGATCATGCGAGGGCGCTGTATGGGGTGGGGAATGCGGCGGAAACAGCCGGGAACAAGTACGACATTTTCGGGCGCCTGGTGGAGGAGGCTGGCTACAAGTATGACATGTTCGGGCGGAAGGTAGGGAAGGTTACTGAGGATCTCGAGCATTTCTCTTCGCGTTTTGTGGGATCGGTGACGGAATCGCTGTCTGATTTCGAGGAAATCTATGATGCGGCGGCCACGGCATTAGGTGGATCCGAGAACCTGATCTGGCAGTGGAAGCGGCATATTCTCCAGACCCTGCGAGCGGCTCGCGGTGGGATGGAGGTGGAGATTCTCACGCTGTCGGACTACATCCGGAAGATTTTGGGGATTACAGAGGAGAAACTTGCGGCTCACACGGAGCAGGCGACGCGGAAGTTCGAGTTGGGGTATGAAGACTGGTTGTCCTTGGCGATGGAGTACTCGGATGACCACAACCGGATCATGAACGAGTTCTGGAAGGTGTACGCGCGGACTCAGAGCATGAGCCTGGATCAGGCCGCCGATGTGATGCAGGACTATTACCGTGAGATGGTGGACCTACTGGAGGCATCCTCGGTCGCGTCCGAGGAAAGCAGCCGTGACAGCACCAAATCCCTGACCAAGTTGTCCACGGCGGTGCAGAAGTTGGGGAGCGACTGGTCATCTACCACGAAGACGATCATGAGTGCCGCGCAGGATGCTTACGAGGCGATCAGGAAAGTGGCCACGGCGGCTGGCACAAAGACCAGGGCCTACGCAGCGGGCGGGATCACGGATCACCCGATGGTGATGGTGGGAGAGCGTGGCCCCGAACTCGCGGCATTGCCGGTGGGGACCAGGATTCTGTCGCATGAGGACATGATGACCGCCGCGAGCATGGGAGTGAGGGGGTTCGCGGACGGTGGGGTGGTCGATACCAATTTCATCAAGCAGCGCGAGGCGGGTTTCTATGTCCAGGCGATGCAGATGGATCCGAGGATGTTCCTGTCGATGCTGAATGGAGTTTTGTCGAAATCCCCGATAGGGCGTGAGGAGTTGCTGCGGGTTTATCGTTTGAAGGACCCCGCGCTACAGATGCAGGAGATGGAAAGTCTGCTGGGGGTGACTCCGACGGCGGCGGAGACCACGGCGGCTGCGGCTGGGTTGAAGATCAAGAACGCCGCTGGGACGCCATTGGCGGCATCGAGTGTCGGTGACAACCGGATTGACGCGGAGACGCTCCAGAAGGTGTATGAGGGGATTTTTGGGTCTTATGAGGGGGCCTTGGAGTGGGGGATGGGAGAGCGCAAGACGGGCATGAAGGATAGGCCAGGCGGCGGGTATTTCCGTTGGGAAGCCAGCGAGGACCGTGCGCTCATGGCGGGGGCAAAGCCTGAGAGCGATCACATGTTGTGGGACCCCTTGCGGGGGTATTGGGTGTCTCCTACGGAAGCGAATGCGGCCAAGGCGGTGGCCAAACTGAAACTGTGGTATGCGCTCAAGCGGATTCAGGAGACACCGGCCTCGGTGGTGGGATTCGCTAACGGAGGCTTGGTGGGAGGCAATGACTGGCTCATTCAGAGTTTGAACGATCTGCGTAAGAAGATGCCCAAGGGTGGGACTTATGCGGTGTCGAACTTCCCGGTGCCATCGGTGGGTGTGCCGAGTGACAGGAATCCGCAGGTGGGGTACTGGGAGGTGGTGGCATCGGTGATCGGTGGGGATGGGAATGGGAGTGGAGGACTGGGGGGGAGTGATCTGACGGACCTGGCGGCGACGCAGTTGCCCTGGATGCCGCAGGAGGGGAATGAGTTGATTGATCTGGGCATCCAGCGGATCTGGGACCGGATGGCCGCTGCCTCGGATACGGGCGGAGGTGGGGGAAATGGAGGGAATGATCCTTATGCCGGGCTGGTGATGATCTCGGGTGGGAAGATGTATGTGAAAATGCCGTTGTTTTGGGGATCCGGAGCGGGTGGTTATCAATGGGAACCGATTGAGAAGGCGGACCAACTGGTTTTCACGAACCACTACAAGTTGCCTTTTCCATCCTATGCCGAAGGGGGAGTGACCAGCAGTCAGGTGGTCATGGTGGGGGAACGTGGCCCGGAGTTGGCGGCACTGCCATATGGGACGCGGATCATGAGTCATGAGTCCATGATGCAAGCGGTGGCGGGGTATGCGGATGGGGGAGTGGTTGGATCGCGGGCGGTGCAGGCACTCGCGGGCGGCTTGGCGGATATGGGGGGCAGTAGCGGGAGTGGCAACATTACCACCTTGACGATCAATTCGCCCCTGGTGCAGGTAGATCGAGTCAACGCATCGGACACTCAGGATGTGGACAAGTTTGTCCAGCGGGTGAGCGATGTGTTCAAACGCCAGCTTTCGAGTCTGGGACTCTCGCTGAACACGGTGGGGAGGGCATGAGATGGCCGACTCAATGTCATTTGGCGGAGTTGATCTGAGCGGGAGCACCTACGGTGTGACGGTGGTGGATGGGCCGATTCAGGCTTTGGCATCCCCACGGCTGTCGAAGAGTGACCGGGTTGGGAACCATGGCTCCGTGATCCGTGGGAATTACATCGGGGAACGTACCCTCTCAGTGCCGGTGATTGTGGAGGGGAGTACACATGCGGACATGCTGGCCAAGGTGGACGCTCTTCGGGCTTTGTTTGTGCCTGGTGTGGACCATTCGCTCACGCTCGATTACTGGCCGGGGCGGTATTTGATGTGCCGTCTGGCCAAGGCGATTGAGGGGAAGGTGTATGGGGGCCGCGCGCTGGAGATGGACCTGGAGTTTGTGGCGGGTGACCCATTGTGGTACGGGACCACGCTGCATACACGGACGATCACCAACAGCAATACCTTCAATGATTGGCGTGTGGCTCTGGGAGGAACGCCCTACGCGGGCAGCGCGGATACGCCGATCTCGTTTGTGGGGCAGCAAGGGCCATCGGATAGCGCCTACGCGGAATTGTATGTGGAGAACACGCTGGAGACGCATACCACCATCGAGAACAGGTGGGGAATCACCACGAGCGCGGACAATTATCTGCCCTACCGGATGGGGGCGAATCTGTACTGCAAGTTCGACAGCAATCTGGAGACGATCTCGGTGTCGGCGGATGGGGTGGCCTGGACCTCGATCATGATCTACCGGTCGGTCAGTTACACACCGGGAGTGGGCAACGATCCTTATGTGCTTCCGACCCAGGCATTGCTCCATCCGGGAGAGAACTCCTTCACCTGTGTGGGCTTGAGCGGCACCGGTTACACCTGGACCTATTCCTACTACGACAGGTGGCTCTAATGGCAACAGCATTTAAGAAGGTCTCGAATAATGCGGCGGGGTACCTGAGTGCCGGGATCGATGACAACGACACCTCATTGAGCCTGGAGAGTGGTCAGGGGGGCACTTTTCCAGCGACAGGCCCCTTCTGGGTGACGCTGTTTTCACAGGACCCAGGCGACGGCTGCGAGATCATCGAAGTGGGTGGCAGGACTGGAGATGTCTTGACGGGGCTAGTCCGAGGTCAGCAAGGGACCACGGCGGCTTCCTGGGCTACGGGATCGGCGGTGCAGTGCCTCCTGACATCTCAACATCTTGAAGACCTCCACACAGCGGTGAACGCTTTGGAGGCGGGGATCGACTTCGCTCAGACCACGGAATACCTGGCAACATTCGAGCCGACGGAGTCGGCCATCATCACCATCAACGGTGTGCAGTACCGGATCGCGCTCGATCCAGTCTTGTGAGGGGAACCATGAAACGACTTTCGACAATCCTATTCCTGACCATATTGCTGACCTCGGCACAATGGTCCTTCGGGCAGACGGCGACACCGACTCCAACCGATACGGCAACGGCTACGGCCACACCGACAGCGACTGAAACCCGTGCTCCGGTCTACAAGGTGGGGGCGATTCAGGCCAACAATCCGGCAGGTTTGCCGATCCTGGGGAGCGACGGGTCGACGCTGGAGTTAATTGGTCCGAGCGGATTGATTCTGGACGCCTCTCAGGTAACGGCTGGGACCTTCGGAGACGGCTCTTATGTGTTCCAGGACAACC
Source organism: uncultured bacterium (assembly GCA_964481775.1). Taxonomy (GTDB): domain Bacteria; phylum Hinthialibacterota; class Hinthialibacteria; order OLB16; family OLB16; genus OLB16. The sequence continues at coordinate 9,912 of CAYZUX010000024.1, forward strand.
TTACTTTTTCTGGCACTGACCCGGTTCTGAATTTTCCGAATAGCGATTACATCAAGTACACAAATTCATCGGCACAGATTACATTCAATGATGGAACTACTGACAGGATTACATTAGACCTTGATGATGGGATACATGCCATCGGGGCTGCTCCAAATGCAGGTTATAAATTGTATGTGCTCAACTCAGGCTCAAGTGGTCCGGACTATGGAGGTTACTTTAGTAATACATCCACTGAGGGTTCGAGCGAGTATGGTATAGCAGCATACACGACAGGCTCACACACTGGTAACAGTTTCGGGGTGCGGGCCAACTCTGCAAACGGATCAGGAAACAACTACGGTGGATACCTCGATACCATAGGATCAACGGGTGTTGGCTACGGAATATATACCGCAAACACAAACACATCTACATCGAATCAATATGGTGCCAGCATCAATGTAACTGGCAGTCAGGCATCATCTACACACTATGGGGCCGCGGTTACAGCAAGCGGCGGCGGTACGAATTATGGTCTTTATCCAGCGGCAAGTGGAGGAACTACAAACTGGGCAATCTATACAGCGGGCGGTGACACCCGTATAGGTGGCACTCTGCAACTGACCGACACAGGCCAACAGATAACGGTCAACACCACAGACGACAGGTTCCTCTTCGGAAACGGCACGGACGCTTCTCAGGTAATGCTCGACACAACCTATGGAGACGTGCTCCTGAAGGGCAGACTTAATCTGGATGCGGGGTCGGCGCTGACTATCTCATCCAACGCGGTCACGGTTATTCGGACACGGCATTCCCTGACCGCGAGCGGGGCATCCGACACCCTGAACACGATCAACGGGGGTGTCTCCGGGGATATTCTGTACCTGACCGGGACGGCGGGGAAAACGATCACGGTGGCTGATGGGGCCGGGAATATCGAGTGCAATACGAACCGGACGCTGGACGGAACCAACGACTGGATGACGCTCATGTACGACGGAAGCAAGTGGCAGATGCTTTCGATAGCGTTGGACAACTGAAATGTTACCTCGGTTGTTGGATGTAACCGAGGAGGAGATCGAGGAGGGGGAAATGTTTTTGCAACCGAAGGAACGCAGGAACCATCGAGAGATCACGCTGGCGAAGGTGGGCATCCTGATAGGAATCGTTGGAACCCTCCTGCTATGGTCGTTGGCATGGGGAAGCGGGTGCAATTCGGATCGGGCATTCGCCGTGAAGTCGGACATCATCTACCTGATGCTGATGCGTTGCGGGGATGGTCCGGTCCCAGCGGACTGGGAGGTGGTGGTTGACCGGACGGAACGCTTCCGGATCCCAGTGGAACGCATCCCAGAGACAGACAAGTTCCTGATGCGGTTGGGGGAATACTACCGCCTGCATCCCGGCGAGAACGTAATCGAATACCGGGCGATCAGAAACGGTTTTATTTCAGGACCTACGGAAAGCATCCGGCTCGCTCTGGTGGACGGGACCAACTCGGTCTTCCCGCCATTGGGTGGGTTTACGGTCTCGGAGATTCAAGAGGTGAAATACTCATTGGAATGGGGAGGGAAATAATGAAACGTGCAGCGATAGTCTTTCTTCTTGGACTGATCTTGTCCGGGTGCTGGTGTAAATCGTGCAGGGGGCAGACAGCCGGAACTCCCTGGGTCAACGACACCGTGGTCACCTCCACGGAGGCGCAGGAGTTCCGGCGCACCTGCGAGGACCTGCTGAATTATGATCCAGCCGGCCTGATCGAGATCCTCTTTGTGGTGGCAACCGGGTCTGCGATACCATCCGGGACCCAGACTGTCCAGATCAACTCCGCGCAACTGAACAGGTGGTTCAACACGGCGGACACGGGATCATTCGTGAGCCGTGGCTATTGGCGGATCGGTCAGGTGGCGGTGGGGAGGAAGATCATTCCCCGGAAGGAAGCGGAGATTGAAATCCGTGCTCTGGCACCGGTGAAGATCAACAACCAGGCCAAGCGGGAGCGATTTATCGCCAAGTTGGATTACCTGACCGGAACCTCCGAGGAGTACTGAAGTGGGAACAACAGCCTGGAAGCAGTTTGTCAACAACGCTGGGAGTGAACTCACGGCGACTCTGACCAACACGGCGACGTCATTTTCGGTGCCGGATGGGGAGGGCGGTTTGTTTCCCGCGAGCGGTCCATTCTGGGTGACGATCTTTGGCACCACGGTGGCGGAGGGGCATGAGATCATCCTGGTGGGCACGATTTCCGGGGACACCTTCTCGAATTGCAGCCGTGGCCAGCAGGGGACCAGTGCGGCGCAGTGGCCAGCGGGCAGCAATGTGCAACTGTTGTGGACGGCGGGGAGTGTGGAGCAGATCCAGGCTGCGATTACGGCGCTAGAAGAGGGGACGGTATTAACGGATTTGGCCTTTACGCAGGACGTGCAGGTCCGGAAAGCGGGAACGAGTGTCACGCCGAAGGTGACGCTGATCCATTCGCGGGGGTCTATCTCCTCTCCCACCGCGACCCAGAGCACCGATGCTGTGGGGTCGGTGCTCTGGCAGGCTTTCTCCTCGGCGCTGGCTCCGATCTCGATTGCGGAGATTGTGGCGCTACCTGACGGCCAGATCCCGGCGGCGGGGGATGCACCGGGGATGCTGGAGTTCCGTGTGACACCCAACGGATCGGCCACTCCGGCGGTGGCCTTGACGCTCTACAACGATAAGAGCGCCACAGCGGGGGCATTGGAGAACCAGATCTGGGATTCACAGGGGTATATTCCGCTCTCGGCGCTAAAGACCGGCACCACGAACAACTCGAAGGTGCTGACGGCGGGGGAGACCGAGGGAAGCGCGGGCTGGGCCTCCCTGGAAAGCAACCTCCCGGCAACGGAAGGACAGGAAGGGAAGTTCCTTGGGTGCGATGCTGAAGGAGCGATCTGGACCGATGTTCCGTCGGACCTGCCCGATCAAACCGGTAACACCGGCAAGTTCTTAACCACGGATGGAAGTGTAGCCTCCTGGGGGGACATTACCTTCCCGGAAGAGATTCCGGACCAAACAGGGAATAGCGGTAAGTTCCTGACCACGGACGGGTCGGTTCTGTCCTGGGGAACTCCAGACGCAGGGGATGCCCTCCCGGACCAGACCGGAAATGCTGGGAAGTTTCTGACCACCGATGGATCGGTGGCCTCCTGGGGCACCCCGACGGCAGTGCCGGGAGCGAACTCGGTCGGGGCCTCAGAACTTAAGGAGGACGATTCCGCGATCCAGTTCCTCGCTCTGGCATTGGTAGGGGCGACAACAGGAGACCTCTTTCCACTCAGTTTGAAGACATCGCGTGGGAGTGTGGCCTCTCCAACCAACTGTGCAAGCGGGGACTCTGTGGGTCTGGACTTCCATTGTTACTACAGCTCGGCCTACCGCAAGTTTGCGGAGATTCGCGTGGAGGTCGATGGGACCCTTGGAACTGGGGATTACCCATCCAGGATGGAGTTCCGTGTTTGCAAGGATGGGTATGCTGCTCCATTCACCGATCCGAATATGGTGATAAAAAACACTGGCTATGTCGGGATCGGTGAGGTCGGCCCAGCAGGGCAACTGCATGTTGCCCAGAGCAGTTCGTCTGGGGTGGTCCCAGTCTTGTATCTTGCTCAATCTGACCAGGATGAGCCGTTCATCCAATTTTCAGGGACCTCTGCGGCGGACGATTCGAAAAACATCAGCACTGCGGCGATTGGCACCTATACAGGGCGGATTCGTGTGAATATCAACAACACGGACTACTGGATACCGTATTACACACCATGAGGTGATGGAATAGAGGACAAAAAGGACGGAAGGGACAAAAAAGGAGAGGAATGATGACGCCTGAGCAAGCGTTGGAGAATTTGAATGCGGCGGTGGGGCTGCTGCAACTGACCAGGCAACAGCATTTGATTCTAGCCAAGAGTGTCGAGGTGATTCGTGTTGTCTTATCCAACGAGAAGGCAGGCCAGGAAGCGGACCCGTTGGTCGAGGCTGGGATGAAGAGCGAATGAGGAGGAAGTGAGTGGTCAGTAGTTATCAGATCACCCTGGGGGCCGGGTATGGGACTCCCACGGGGTTCAACCAGCGGGGGGGAATCAACGGGCGGGCCTGCCTGTTCAACGGTGTGGTCCTCCAGCGGGCGGTGTCCGCCTACCCCATCGCTTTCCAGGGCAACGCCTGGATGGGGAACACGGTCTGGTTGAATTACTACCCGGTACTGTCGGAATTGCAGTTATCGGTGTTGAGGCGCGGGGATTACCGTCTGGAGGTGAGGAGTTCTTCGGGTACGCTGCTGGCTGAGTTGCCAGACATATTATCCGGAAAGTGGATTGACGAGGTGAATGCGGCGGGAAGCCTGGAGTTCAGTTACCCTGCGGACAATGCGGAAGCATCCTATTTCGTGAATCCCAACGAGATCTGGCTATATCGTGGACCGGCCCTGAAGCCACTGCGGGCTTTCATTATTCAAGCAGTAAAATGGAGGGATGGGGATACGCGGCATGTCAGTGTCCAGTGTGAAGGACTGCTGGCCCAATGGGGAGTTGAAGTGCTGCGGTCGTACGACGCTGGCGGGGTAGTCACAGTGCGTACGGTGCTGGATGCCTGGATTAACGAATATCAGCTCATTCAGCCGGGGATCTACATCGGGGAGATCGATCCCTGGATACAATTCACGCAGGTGACGGCGGCGGCGGAGAACAAGACGATGCTGCAAGCCTTCCGCGATCTGCATGAGGCCATCGGCGGGTATTATTACGTTACTCCGCAAAGGCGTTTGTGCTGGAAATCCACCATCGGGAATGATGCTGGGCATGTGATCCGGTACGGGAGGAATGCGCTGGAGATCACGCGGAGCATCGACTACCGGACAATCAACAACCGCCTGGTGGGGACTGGAGTGGTGAACGGGGAGGACCAGACGGTCACCAAGAATGATCTGACCTCGCAGTCTGATTATGGAATCAGGACGGGGTTTTATGAGGCCCCGGACACGATGGTGTTGAGCGACTTAGCCAATCTGACTCAGGCGGAGTTGTTGCGGAGATCGGTGCCGGAGACGGTGATCGAGGTGGAGGCGATTGATTTGTCGCATGTGGATTATCTGTCCTACGAATGGGAGGCCTTGGCGATGGAGGTGGGCAGCCGTGTGCACCTGGTGCGCCGGGATGGGAATCGCAAGGGTTTGGCGGTCAGTTGCCGGGTATACAAGGTGACGCGGGATCTGGCCAAGCCGGAGAAGGTGCAGATCGAGATTGGGGATACCTCGCGGAGTGTCGGAAATGTAGTGACTTACAAGCCGCAGAAATCCTGGTTGGATTCGCTGGCACGGGTGATGGGGTATGTGCAGCGTCAAGTACAGAGCAAGGCGGGGACGAATTGATGGACGACGAATGCGGAATTAATCAGCGGGATTTATGCAGTCAGAAAATGCAATCGATCCTTGATGCAATCAGGGAATTAAGAGAAGACGCCAAGGCGAGCGAACTCATCGTTGATGAGACAACCAGAGAAATCTTCAAAAAAATCGACAAAATTTGGGATGTCCTGGATGGCGGTGGGAGGTCTGGCACTGGTATCAATCCCCGTCTGATAGCGGTCGAAGTGAAGACTGAGAAGAACGAGAAGGGGATTCAGCGTGTTGAGTCAAAACTTAATGACTACATTAGAGAGCGGATGGCTTTTGAGAGAAAACTAACATGGGGGATTATTACTGCCATCGGGACGGCCTGTCTGGGGATATTTACGCAATTCATCGGGGGGAAACTCTAGTGGATGAGACGGGAAGCGAGTTGCTGAATTTCATTAAACTTAACGAAGGGTTGCGTTTGAAACCGTATCGTTGTCCATCGGGGAAGTGGACGATTGGATATGGGTACAACATGGAGGCGCACGGGATACCACCCTGGATGGTGGACAAGGTGCTAAGCGGCAAGGGGATCAGCGAGGAAGACGCGGAGCGGTTGCTGGTTGGCGAGGTGGCCAACTGTATTTCGGTGTGCGAAAAGATTGTGCCGGGTTTTCCAGCGCTGACATTGAACCGGAAGATCGCCCTGGTGGACATGTGTTTCAATCTTGGGCCGGCTGGATTGGCGAAGTTCAAGAACATGCTGGCCGCGATCGGGGCGCAGGACTGGGAGAAGGCCTGGAAGGCGGCGCAGGCGAGCAAGTGGTACACCCAGGTGAAGATGCGTGGGGTGCGCGTGGTAAAACTGATCCGTGAGGGGTGAGAAATGGAATGCCTGGTGACGTACTGGGATGGGCGTGAGCATGTCTCGAAAGAGTTGAAGTTACCCTCACTTGAAGAGGCGTTAAGTTTTGCGGGGTGGCACCCTGGGGCCACGGTATTAAGAGCATCGGACCGGGCTTTTTATGACCATCTCTCGGGGGAGTTCATTCTGTTTGGGGGCCGCGATGGAGGGAGATGACTGGGGGAGGGGGGGGGAGACGGAGACCCGGCGGAGCGGGTCCCTCCAGGAAAAGCCGCGTCAGGTGGTGTCTATGGCATGGCGGTGGACTTTTGGACCGAAGGGATTGAAGCGGATATCGATTTTCGGATGGCTGAAGAAGGTCCGGGAAATGTGGAACATCGAGAGGTAGGAAAGGGAGGATAGGGAAATGCCGAAAGAGTTAATCGGAATGATTGTGGCCTTTGTCTCGGCCTGGATTGCACCTCATTTGGGGAGTCTGGGGTTGCCGGAGTCGGTGGCCAGCGAGTGGATTGCCACAATTGCGGCGGGACTGTTCGCGGTGTCCGCCACGGTGCAGTGGGTGATCAGTAAAAGCCCGAAAATCTCCGGACCGGCGATGATCGCGGTCGGTTTGATTGAGGAGACCATGAGTGACCGCCCGAATGATGAGAAGAGAACGGCGGCGGTACAGAAGTTGAATGCCATGATCGACGCGATGCAGATGGGGGCGATCCAGAAGTGGCTGCTGAAAAGGGCCGCGCCGATGGTGGTCGAGAGCATTGTGAAGCAGGCCAAGTACCTGTTGATGAAGACGCCGCCGGTTCAGGGGCTGGAGCCGCCGGAAGAGCCGCCCAGGGCGGTGGCGGTGAAAGGGACGAAAGTGGCAATAGGGACGTAAAAGCACCACCCGGGATCAAGACCTCATCCTAACCCCTCTCCCGCAAGGAGAGGGGGGGAGAGACAGAGAATCTCACCATGGCTTCGAGGGCGCCACTAGCGGGCGCTTGAGGGAGCCAGACACCCACCTTGAGTCAGCCCCCTTATGCAGGCGAGGGGGCTTTTTTTTGGGGGCAAAAACATAGATGGCCCCCCGGAGGGGGCCACCGATCCCAATCGCCGAATCTATGGGGCGAAATCTGATTGAAGGTCAGGATCCAGGTTCCTTCTTGGCAAGATCCTTCTGGTCTGATTGATAGGTTTTGGAGGGGCGAAGGAAAGCTCCAATAAAGCCGATAAAGGTGGAGCCGACCAAGGCTGAGGCGATCCATTCATGACCAGAAACGCCAAGGTAAGTGGCCCCTCCAATGGCGATGAGTGCGAGGATGAAAGCGGCACACTGGCCCCTGGTAGAGTTTCTCCAGAAGGCATCCTGATCGGTTTTACGTAGTTCGAGTTCCGCGAGTTCCCGTTTGTGTCTGGCCTCCTGTTGTTTCTCAGCCATAGTGATGATTCGGTCGGCTGTTCCTGGGAGGATCTTCTCAAAGTGTTCGAGATCTTGTGGTGGTGGCAGGGGGCCGCTGAATTGGTGGATGACAGATTCCTGGTGGACAGCGGCTATGCTTGCGGGATGGTGTTTATTGGAGATCTGTGAAGCGCGGCGTTCCGCTCTATTTGGCATGGTCTTCGATTTTCATGGATGTTTGCCGCATGGCGGAGTGCAAGAAACGACCGACTTCTTCCCAGTCGCCACGGATTGCCTCGTAATCGGATGGGCGAGGTGGAGGGGGGGTATAAGCCCGTGTGGGGAAGAGTTGGAAGGCGGAAAGAAAACCGAGCCAAAAGGCACGAGGGATTCGGAACATGGTAGGTCTCCGTAATGGAAGTATCGTCCGGGAACGGGGCGGAATCAAGGAGGTGCAACCGCAATGCCAATAAGTGCAGCGGGGGAAGTGCCGTTCCCTTTGGGGCCGCTCCGGGAAGTGGGAACGGGGGTTGTGTCGGGGGGCATAGGAGATCACCATTCCCTTGGCTTAATGATCGTTCTGCCAGATCTGTCGATTATCCGAATTGGGAACTGGCACTTGGGGAGAAGGGAGTGGTCGATATGTTTGTAGAATGAAGCACATTTCTTCAACTCGATGGAAGGTTTCTTTCGGGGATTCCAGACACCGACAATCTTTGCGGGGAAGAGTGTACGAGCTAACCGGATGGGTTCAGCAAGATCACTATCGCCTGAGAGGACAAGGGCGAGGTCAAATCTATTCTGGAAAGCATCCACGAGAAGGTGACAGGCGAGGTTGACATCAGTTCCTTTTTCCTCGGTTTTTATGCCCTCAACGGTTTTGGGGCCATTAGGGGGAGGAGAGGCGAGAGGCATTCTGGTAGGGTGAGAAAGGAATTGCCCTTTGAAAACAGTAAGATGAGGGATTGTTTGTAGGGCTCTCAGGAAGGTGAGTTGGCGTTGTTGTTGCGTTGGATCATTTCCAGGGGATTTCACAAGAGCGGTATAGTATTTGATTGCTAAAAGGTTATCTTTTGGTCGGAGCAGTGCGCGGCATAGAGTCCAGATTGAGCCATTTGTATGGAGTATCTCGGACGAGTCCGTAATAAAGATTAAATCCGTCGATGTACACAATGGCTCGATAAGTCATGCAAAAAACGCAAGGGCCGCCCCGAGGGACGGCCCGCACCCTTCACCGAAGATCCGGGGTAGTGTGAAAAGAGTATCGTCAGCAGACGAAGAAAAGTCAATAAAAAACAAGTTTTCTGTACATAAAGCAAGGAAACTGAACGAGTTTGGGGGCATTTTAGGGTATTTGAAAACTATTTCAAATCAGGTGCCGTTGGGGGGAACGGGACAAAAGGGACGAAAGGGACGAAAAAAGGGGGGGGAAGGGGTGGGGGTTGGAAATCAGGGGAAGAGGCATGTCTGTGTGGAGTTTACTGCCTTGGTTCGATGGTGATAGTGAGGATACCAGGCAGAGGAATCACCTTGATTTGATAGCGATCGAAGGGAACTGTTTTGGGAGTAAGTTTCTCGATGTTGGCGGAGATCTTATCGAGGCCGGATTGAACCAGGTCTTTTTTTAAGCCTAGAGATCGAAAGACGAGTGCGATTGCAAGCGCCGTGTTCAAGGTAGACCATTCAACGGTTTCCGACGGAAGCGGACATATCACAGAGACCTCCTCCAGTTGATCATCGCAAAGGACCAACTCATAACCCGGTCTCAAGATGGATAAATCAGATTTGTAGGCGATACGGCCATCTTGAAGCGAGCGATTTACCCAGTTCTTAGCACCAATCCGTGAACCAATGGAGGAAAGGTCAGGATCGAGGACTGATGGATCGGTTAAAATGCGGCGTACAGTACCATAATCGGAGCCGAGTGATTTACAGGGTCTATTATGCGAAGAAATCGGCCTTGTTTTAGAAAGTGATATAGGTGTTGAAGGTTGGATCCAAGATGGACGTTGGGATTGTGCCGAAGAAATTGTTGGCACAAGAAAAGGAACGAAATCTATGCGGATGATGTCCTCGACTTGGAATTTCTCGCCTGTTGGAAGGTGAGTGAAAGTGACAACCATGGCATTTTGGGATGGAGTGATACTCGAAATACGAGCATCTGACCCAAGGAACCATGAATCGGTGGCTTCAGTGATCTTCCAATCACCTGGTTGGGCCGATGTTAAGGATGCGAAGAATAGGAGAATGATTGCCCAAAAGTGCATGAAGTAAACCCCTGTTCCCCCTTGTGATAACCCCCGTTGTTCCCCCGCTGGGGTGGGGGTGGTTAATCTGCGGACAACCTAGGAATTGGTGGCTAGGGTTTAGGTGCTGGGATGCCCTTGTCACCGTAAGGAGATCATCGTGTCCGCTGAGATTATCCAACTACCCATTCGTTTCAATAGCCTTATCGACAATCGAAATGACCTTCTTGATCTGTTTTTCATCTGCCTGGGCGAGCGCCTTGAGGAGCTTGGAGAGGGCGGGGCTTCTGAGGGTGGTCACCAAAGCGTCGAGCGTGGTGCTGTCATCGAGATCCAGCCCGGCGTGGTAAAGGGTCACACCCGTCTTTAGGGCCTTGGGGAGGATTTCCTGGTCTTTGAGGACCTGGTGAGCCTCCTCATCGGTCAGGTTGGGATTGGAGAGCCGTTCGCGGACTGCGGATCTGGCTACGCGCAGGGGCCATGTCTGAGCGCCGGAGTCTTTGGGGATGAGGAGCTCGAGGGTTTTGGCGAGTTGGGGTTGATTCAGCCCCCAGCCGGCCTGGTAGAGGGCGGCGCGTTCCTCGACGAAGATCCTGGCCACGGTGGTGCGGGTCATTTTGATGGCCTTGTACTCATCGGCTGCATCTTGAAGCAGTGTCAAAATGGGTGCTTTCTTTGGGTATGAGAGGCCAATTCGGTCTTGATCTTCGCGTTTTTTCATTCCGTAACGACCTTATCTTGTGTCACTTAGGATAGTCAAGGGGAGAATATCATAACAACTCGTTGAAATGTATTGACTGTTGTGACTATCTCATATAGTCTTACTATCAGTTGCATTAAGGAGGAGGGAGAGGCGAAATGGATTATCCAAAGGCGATCCGGGTGTTGATGGCGAAGGCGGGGATCGAGACACAAGGGGAGTTGGCCGAGAGAGCGGGGCTTCATTACAACACGGTTTCGGTGGTGATGAATGGACCTGGAGACCGTGTGGTTCACGTGATGGGGTTTGCCAGGGGATTGGGAGTGAAGCCATCGGAGTTGATGCGGGAGGCCGAGAGTTGGCCGGACCCGGTGACTGCGGAATTGGCAACAAGCGGGCAGGCGGGATGAGTGCATTTCTGAATTGTCCGGGATCTCTGGGGAGGGATCAATCTGAGAGTTTGTCTCAAGGGAGACAAGCGGAGAGAGGAGAGGAGCTATGAGGTTAGCGGACAGCAGAGACCTGATTCTGGCGGCTTTGAGCCGTGCGGGGATCACGGTGGCGGAGATTGAGCGCTCCGCCGGGATTGGCCACGGGACGCTCAACAAGGCATTGGAGGGCAACCGGAACCTGTCGTTGGACCATTTCCGGGCGGTGTTAGCCGAGGTGTCCAGGCGGGATCGTGAGGCGGCCAAGGCGCTGCTCGATTGGTTCGCGGGGCCATGTGGATTTCTGGTGATCGAGGCTCCTGGAGGGGAGGGAGAACATCCGTATCCGGACAATGTGAAGCGTCAGTTGGGGTTTGTTGCGGAGCAGGTGGAGGCCTATGCGGACGGGATTGTGGACCGTGGCGAATTTGAGGAGTTGCACCGGACATGGCGTTCCCTGGCTTCGCGGATCGAGGGTCACATGGCGTATCTGAGGCAGCAACTCCAGGGGCGCCGCGCGGTGACCTTGGTCGGGGTGGCGGCATGAGCGCGATCCTAGAGCACGAAGTGGAATCGGAGTTTGAGCGCCTACTCGCGGAGCAATTCCGTATGGCGCTGGAGACGATCCGGGATGGTGGCACTGAGGTCCACAACCTGACCTGGGTGTTGAGCATCATCAATTACCCGCCGGAGTGGGCGCGGCGAGTGTTGGTGGATTTTGAAAGGAGGGCGACATGATTGGCGCGGTGGTGAGCGAACGTGAGCGGCCCCTGGGGGATGGGAGAATCGAGGAACTGAGCAGCGAAATTCAGCAGTTGAGGCGGGAGAAGGTTCTGCTGGATGTTTCGCGGTGGGTACGTTTACAGAACGCCTTGTTGAAGTGGAGCCTGGAGGATCTGGAGTGGCATGACCGGGTGGTGCGAGAGCGTCCGTCCTGGGCGGTGGACCTGATCGACGCGGAGCGGATGGAGAGGGAGCGGTGGGGAATCCAACGGAGAAGTGAAGTTGTACCCCCAGAGTGACGCTAAGGCGTCAACCCCCAAGGATGGGTGGGTCCCCCGGCCTGCCCCTCCTGCTCAAACAGAGGAGAGAAAAAATGTCAGAGTTTCCGTTGCAACATCTAAGCCCGTCCAGCATCAACATGTTCAACCGCTGCGGGCGTCAATTCATGTACCGGTACCTGGAGGGGTTGGTGATTCCTCCGGGTATTTCAGCGGTCAGAGGCACGGCGGCGCACACAGGAGTTGAGGTCAACCTGCTGAACATCATACAGACCGGCTCTCCAGCCCCGCTGGAAGCCGTGGAGGTGGCCTGTCAGGAGAAGGTGAACTCAGAGTGGGAGAAGGGTGTCAGGTTGCTCCCAGAGGAGCAGGTGCAGCCGGAAGCGAAGTTACGCGGTGAAGCGGTGGACGGGGCGATCCGTTTGGCGCGGACCCACCACAAAGAGATCGCTCCCAATCTTCAACCGTTCCAGATCGAGCGGTGGTGGGAGCTGACCATTCCCGACCTGCCCTGCACGGTGAAGGGGCGGATTGACCTCCAGGAGCGGGATGGAATCCGCGACCTAAAAACCGGGAAGGCTTACCCATGGGAAGATGCGGCGGAGAGATCTCCGCAGTTGACCTGGTATGCCATGGCGGTCAACGCCTTGGACGGGACACTCCCCAACTATGTGAGCATCGATCACCTGATCCTGACCAAGACCGGTGTGACCTACCGGCCTCAGACCGCCAAGCGGGACGCTGTCGATTTCACGCGGGAGATCCGTCGGGCGCAACTCACCGCACACAGCATTTCCAAAGACATTTTTCAACCTGCCACGCCAGATCAGTGGTGTTGTTCACCGAGGTGGTGCGGCTATTGGAATCGTTGCCCTTACGGTGCGCGTCAAGCCACCACGGTCAGTTTCGCGGTGACCGGTAAAGCCGCAACCAAGAATGGAGAGGAGGATGGGATCGATGAGTAGCGCAATTCAGTTGGTGCCCACCCGTGAGAAGGTGGACCAGGACAATCTAATTCAGGTGGCCACTCAGTTTGTGGTTACCACACAGACCGAGGCGGAGGATGCGGCGCAGTTGTTGGCCGGGCTGACCGATCTGGAGAAGGCGATCAAGGCGGCCCATGACCCGGTGGTGAGTGCCGCGAAGGAGGCGCACAACGCGGCGATCGCGGCGCGGACCGAGGCGCTCAGGCCGGTGGTGAATGCCACCACGCATTTACGTGGCGTGATGGCCGCCTATCAGCAGAAGGTGGAGGCGGAGTACCGGGCTGAGGTGGAACGGAAGCGGCGTGAGGCAGCGGCGGAAGCCGAGAAGCTCCGTGCGGCGGCCCAGGCGGAAGCGGAGCGTAAAGCCGCTGAGGAGATGGAGCGGCGGAAGGCTGAGTCTGATGCGCTGCGGAAGCTCAAGGCGCATGAAGCGGCTAAGGCAGTCGAAACCGCGCCGGTGCCGGAAGTCATTCCTGAGCCGGTGCCGATTCAACCTTTGCCTGAGTATGTGCCGCCGCCGCCGAAGGTGGAGGGGGTTCAGTTCAGGACCACGCGGAAGCCCGAGGTGGTCAGCCTGGCGGAGTTGTGCGCGGCGATTGGGAGAAGGGAAGTGCCGGAGCACCTGGTCAAAGCGGACATGGCGCAGATCGGGAACTGGATGAAGGCGAACCGGCGGGATCTACCGGGTGTACGGATGGTCGAAGTCAAGTCAACGGCGGTGGTGCGGCGATGACTACGGAACCACAGCCGGAGTTGATCGGGACGGTGCCTTTTGATGGGGAGCGTTGTGTGGCCTGTGGCAGATTTTTGAAGGAAGGCGACTGTGGCCCAATCTGCCGGAAATGTATCAAGGAGGATGAGGAGTATGAGCGCAACCACGAATACCCCAAGTAACGCCTTGGTGGTGAAGCAGAAGACCTTCAAGGACCTGATCGAGAAGGCTAAGTCATCGATCATGGATATTCTGCCAAAGCATTTATCGCCAGATCGGCTGGCGCGGACGATGTTGCTGGCGATGACCCGTCAACCGCTGCTGTACGAGTGCAGTGTGGAGTCCATTCTGCAAGCCTTTCTGACCTGCGCGGAACTCGGTTTGGAGCCGGGAGGGATCAGGGGCTACATGTACCTGATTCCCTTCTGGAACTCGAAGAATAAGGGCTACGAATGCCAGGCGATTCCGGGGTATCGCGGGTTGATGCACCTGGCCAGGAACAGCATGGACGTGTCCTACTTCGCGGCTCATGTGGTTCACGCCAACGACAAGTTCAGGGTAGTTTATGGGCTGCATGAAGACCTGATTCACGAACCCTGCATGGATGACAATCCTGGGGTGGCGATGGGGGTTTATGCTGTCGCGTTTCTAAAGTCCGGGGAGCGTCAATTTGAGGTGATGACCAGGTCGCAGGTTGAAGCCATTAAATCCAGGACCAAGAGCCGCGACAAGAACGGCAATATTGTGGGTCCCTGGATTACCGATGAGGAGGAGATGTGGCGCAAGACGGCCATCCGCAGGATTGTGAAGTACATGGAACTTTCTGAACGGATGGAAAAAGCAGTTGAGATTGATGATGCCCAATATGAGATGGTTCGAGGTCCCGAGAAGGCATCGGGGGACATGGTGGGAATGTTGAATGCTCCCCAGGAACGTGGCGCGGTGATCGACCTGGGGCAGATCCGTCCAGCGGAGCCAGTGGCGGTTGAACAAGGGTCAATCGAACAAGCGGATAATCCGAATGAGGAACTGCCTTGGTTCGATGGGCCCGAGCCAGAGCCGCCACCGGATCCGCCGAAATCATCGCCAAAAAAGAAGCCTCCGGTGAGCAGCAGCAAAACGGAGCCTCCATCGATCATCGACCGGGCCAACAGCATTATCGCGGATCTGGTGTGGCAAACCCAAGACCAGGGAGTGACCAGGGAGGGCCTGGAGAAGTACATCGGGTTGCCGATCAGCAAGTGGACCGAGGCGATTCTCCAGGCGCTGGAGGTGGCTTTGGAGCGGCTTTCCAAGGGCGAGACGGCGCGGGAAGTGTTCCCGGAGATGTATGGGGAGGACGCGCGATGATGTCTCGCATGGGAAAGTCCAGGCGGAATTACGAGATCATCTATTCGGACGGGCAAACGGTGGTGATTCCCAGGGAGACGATGAGCATTACCGGGGTGATTGAGAAGGCCAAGCGTGAAGCCTTGGGGAGGTACTATCGAATCCATGTCCGCGCGGTGGTGGATGAAGAAGAAGCGCCGGTGGTGGGATGCTGAGGGGGGGGAAATGCGTGGTGATCGTCAAGAAGCCTTCTTGTTCTTTCCGAAAGATTTTGTGAGTGACAACAAAGTGTCAGCAATGTCCCCTGCTGAGGTTGGTGCGTATATCCGTTTGCTTTGCCGAGCATGGTATGAAGATCCTCCAGGAAGCATTCCTGATGATGACATCTTGTTAGCTAAATGGACTGGAATGGGAAAGCGGAACTGGCTTCGTGCAAAACCAAAAGTGCTCTCAGTGTGGACATTTTCGGATAGCACCAGGAGATACCACCAAAAGCGTCTGTGTAGCGAGTACATGTACTCAGAAGAGCGAGCTGCCAAAAATTCTAAAAAGGCAAGAAATGCTGCCAAAAAACGATGGGATTCCTATAAAGAGTCATGCTTGGAGCATTCCTTGGAGCATGCTTGTAGCAACGGTTTAGCATTGCTTGAGCATTCAAATTCGGATGCTCCAATATGCCAATCACAATCACAATCACAATCTTCTTCTCTTTTTCTTCATTCTTCAGAAAAAGAAGAAGAAGAAAAAAGCTTTTGCGCGGAGATGAAAAAAGCCTCATCTCCAGCGCCGCCTAGCCCAACGCTCCTGACCTTCCCTTGCAATGGGACCGCGAAATCTTGGGATCTAACCGAAAAGCAACTAGCCGAATGGAAGGAGTTGTTCCCAAGTCTGGACCTTCTCGCGGAATGTAGAAGCGCCTTGGCGTGGGTCGATGCGTCCCCATCTAGGAAAAAAACAGCGGGTGGAATGAAGCGTTTTTTGGTGGGTTGGTTTGGACGTGCTCAGGACAAGGGACGTGCAAACGGGAACGGAAACGGCAAGCCACAGTTGTGCAAACGTGACCAGGGACGAATTATCGGATCATTCGAGGAAGAAGATCATGCCGACCTTCCCTACTGACGATTGCTGGCAGAAGGTTGGAGACTTGAAAGACTTCAACGCCTTTATGTCGCAGATGAAGCGCCACATGGAGGAAATGGGGATCAGCGAGGAACCCGAAGAGGAAATGTGCCGCTATTCCCCAGTTCACAAACCGCATCCTCCCAAGGTGTACGCCGATGGCTCCTATTGCGATGGCAACGGCTACATTTACACAGCCGACGGCAAGAGCGTTTATCCAACCAGGTGTGGTTGCTACCTCAGAGCCAAGACACGGGATCACGTGGCTGAATATCTCAACAATATCCCGTTGGCTGGGCGGTCCGTTGTCAGAAATGCCGATGAGGGACGATATGCAGCCGCCACGCTGTTTGGTCAGTGGAGTCCGGGTAAAACCAAGGGAGTGATCCTGATTGGAGGCAGCGGGCTTGGGAAGACGGTGGCAGGACACCGGGCTGTCATGTACATGATCCGTCACCACCAACGCGGCGCCTTGTATGTGTCCACCCGGCATGTTGCTTCCGACTGCCTGCTGCTGGCTACGGACAATGCGGAAAAGGTAAAAGCTGAGGACCGGCTGACCCGGGTGTCTTCGGCCTGTCGAGGGGATGCCATCGTATTCCTCGATGACCTGGGGAGGGAGCGGTTATCGGATGCGACCACTCAGCGGATCGCCGAATACATCGACTTCCTTCATGAACGGCGCGCGCCGGCTGTGTTCACCTCAAACTTCACTGGGAAATTCCTCGGTGAGCGATATGGCACGGACGTGATGAGCCGCCTGATGGACCAGAGTTGGCTCACCGTGGTGAAGGTGGATGGTCACGACAAGAGGATCAAGCCAGAGGCGGAGCCAGAGGCGGAGCCAGAGCAAGAGACGCATTTTCAGACGATGGATGAAATGTTCAAGCCGGGGTGGAGGGACCGTGAGTCCCAGGACGGCGCTAGAGACGCATAGAGACACGTGGAGCGGAGAAAGTGGAGGGGGTAATGGTTTGGGTGGGTCAGAGAAATCGGGGGCCTTGGCGGGTCTTAAAACCGCCTTCTCGAAGGTCGAAGTATGTCAATCGGATTACCTATTTCAACGGGGAGCGGTTCGATTCGGCTTCTGAGGCGGTGTTTTACAAGCGCCTGGTCCTGCTCAAGGCGGCGGGGGAGATCCACCATTTTGAGCGCCAGGTGCGTGTCGATCTGGAGGCGGGAATCGCCTACATCGCGGATTTCGTGGTTTGGCCGGTTGATGAGGCCACTGCCTGGTATGCGGTGGATGTCAAGGGAGTCCTGACCAAGGTTTTCCGTCTCAAGGCGAAGTTGTTTAAGGCGAAGTATCCGGACAATCCGCTGATCATCGCCAAGGCGGTTTATCAGAAGGGGAAACTGATCGGCTTCCGGGAAACGGAGTTTGGAAAGGAGAGGAATAAGCATGTGGGTGTTCAGTGATGTGGGGTTTTTTTCGGTGGTGGAGGACTGGAAGGACAAGCAATACGTCTGGGTCCGTGCGCGGTGGAAAAAGGACCTGATTCAGTTGCGGTCTTTCATTCGTAAGGAAAAGATGAGATTCAAGTTTGGAAGTATCAAGGAAACGCCGGAAAGGGATTATCCATTCCGGGTTCGCTTGAAGAAGAACAACTGGGTCATGGCGCTCCACTGCCTGGGTGAAAATATCAACTACGGCAATTTCAAAGGGGCGGTCCAAGATCAGGATCCAGCCCGCGAACAGGTTTACATGAAGGTCTGGAGCATCCTGCGAAACGCCGCTAGTCCAGAGAAGAAAAATGAACCATGGGAAGGAGAAGATCTATGACAGAAAATGAAGTCATCTCACCCACCTGTATCACAGGGATGCTCCAAAGACGGACTCCGGAGCAAATCGCGGAGATCCTGACCAAGGAAAACAGCCTTCTTATGGCTGAGAATTTCAATCTCAGGCATGAATGTGAGGGACTTAAAGGGAAAATCAAGGAATTACGCGATGATCTCGCTCACCGATCAGAGTACGTTTGTAGCACCTTTTCCGAGAGCATACAAAAAATCTCGGAACTTAATCGTCAGATCGAGAAACTCAAAGCTGACTACGAGGCAAGCGAATTCGTGCGTTTACGTTTCCAGGAAGCGTTCGGTTTGGTGACCACCCTAAAGGGAGACATGGAGATACGACCAGACAACCCGTTATGGAACGCGAACGAACTTGTTGAATATGTGAACCAACTCAAATCTTTGATCCCAAAAAGGAAGTTTGAGGTCTATCTTTCTGGAAGCGAAAATATCCCATATGGCGTCACTGTGAACCACTTTGGTTCAGGGACTGTAATTCGTGGCGGTTTCTTCACCTTCCAGGCGGCCCGCGAGTGGCTAACCGACTACAACTTCAGGGAAGTGACATCGTGTTGGAAAAACAGCGAGTGAAGCGATTCCGGCGCAGCGGATTGCTCAAGAATCATAAACCGGTCTACCTGGCCCGGACGTGGTCTAGCGACTGCCTTGAGGGACCGCCGGATATTGCGCCATTCGAGGATCTGGGGGCGGCACTTGAGTTCAGGAAGCGATTCCGGAGAGGATTCGTGGAGCGCTGGCCAGACCGGGCGGTGTGGGACGATGACAGAAAACATTGGACGAGACCGATACCGCCCTGACAGCATAAAAGTAAACCCTTTTGGCCGGGAGTTCTCTCTATGCAAGCCGTAAAACAAAGCAGGCAAGTTAGACAAACCTCCACGGTGGATAGCTCCCGGCACTTTTTACGATTCGCGCCCCTCGATAAGCGGGCATTAATAGAGTAGCACCATGCCGCGAGTATGCGGGCCTGGGAGGGGGAAGAGAATCCTCTCCCAGGCAACATAAAGGGAGAAAGGGAATGGTGATGGAAAAAGGACATAGGGGACATAGGGGACATGAGGGAGAGGGAGAGAATGCATATGCCAATCAAGCCTGAGAAACGGATACTCTACCCGGCCAACTGGAAAGAGATCGTGGCCTTGGTTAGGAAACGGTCTAAAAACCGCTGTGAGTTATGTGCTGCACCCAACGAATGGTACATCGCACGGTGGGATGATTGCCCAAGCAGATACGATTGCTGTGGAAAAGACGCAGAAATATTCAAGGGGCTCAAGGGGATTGTAAAGGTGGTCCTCACCGTCGCCCACATCAACCAGGATCCGACGGACAACCGACCGGCGAATTTGCTGCATTTGTGCCAGCGGTGCCACAACCGGATCGACCTGCCCTACCGGATGGTTAATGCCGCAAGGACGCGAGCGTCGAAAAAGGGCAAGAAGTTTTTCGAGGAGGGGGAATCATGATTCGCCGTTGGTCATGGAGGGAAGATAAAATTCTGCAACCGTTCTGCCAGAGTGAGGTGAGCGAAACGGAGTTAGGACGCGAGGGGATGGATTCTCTGCGTGGCGAAGGTTACCGCCGTACTGAATGCTCAGTCCGGCATAGAATCAGGTGGCTCCGCAAACAGGCCACTTGGAACAAGCATTATGAGGGGTACAGGAAAGGGAATGGCCAGGGGGAACAGGCAGAGTGAACCGGATTGATCCCTACGCCATATACTCAGCCGAGGAAGTGGAGGCGCTCCTGCATGGGCGGGCCTCCCTTGCCACGCTCCGGCGCTTCGGGCTGAGGGGTTTGGCTGACGGGTACTATGGCCAGAACATCCATGATGCCCTAGTGAACTGGCTCTCCCACCGTGGTAAGGTTGAACCGGAGATGGACCATGACGAGATGGTTTGCCGAGTCCCGGAAGGGCGGGTGGTGCTACAAGATCAGGGGTATGGTGCGGGACACCGCCGGGAAGAACTTCACCCTGCGCAAACTCGGAAACAACCAGTGGAAAGTCTCCGGGTACGGTTCAGACGGAAAACAGAAGAGATACAAATTCGTCGCGGAATCCGTTGAAGAGGCCGTCAAGGAATCTGAGAAGTATCTCGGTTTCATCCCTCCAGAAACACCTGAATTACTCACCCTAGACACTGTCTTCTCTCGCTGGCTGGAAATCTTAGGAGTCAAGGACAAGACTTTCAAAGACTATCAAAACTACATCGATCTGTTCATCGGGTGGATTGAAAAGCGTGGGGATATCGAGTTTTTCACGGACATCCGTCTCGAACATCTCCAAGCTTATGCCAACGACCTGGTTCGGGGTG
The DNA here is from genome assembly GCA_964481775.1 of uncultured bacterium. Classification (GTDB taxonomy): domain Bacteria; phylum Hinthialibacterota; class Hinthialibacteria; order OLB16; family OLB16; genus OLB16. Next base: position 30,147 of record CAYZUX010000024.1, read on the forward strand.
GGTACTCTCAGAATACCATCCGGCTCTACATGGTACCATTGAAGGCGGCTGCGAGATGGGCCTCGGTCAACTGGAACGGTCAGATCCATGATGCCAGCAGGGGGTTCAAACTACCCAAGGTGGTCAAGACCCAGTATGAGAAAGAAGAAGCACCGGCGCTCTCATTGACCGAAATCTGTGGATTTCTCGAATACCTAGAGACATCTGCTGAAGGTGAAAAGGTGATCTTGGGAGTGGCACTCCAAGGCCTAGCCGGTCTGAGGGAGACCGAGGTGCTCCGCCTTACTCGAAATCAACTCGAAAGGGATCTCCTGACCGTCGAGGGTGAGGTCAAAAACAAACCATCGATCCGTCGGATTCCCATTCCCGCTCTCCTTCTTGACTACATTTCGAGATACCCTGATGGAGATCGGTTCACAACTTACAAGCATTACACTGCCTATTCCAAGGTTGTGACCGAACACATGGAGGAATGGCAGAAGAAGCATCCAGGCGTTGGCCGACGGCTGCCCGCTCGGGAGTTACGCAGAACTATCCCAACCGAGTTGAAATCAAAGGGTCTTCATGGTTGGGTGACTGAGCGATATCTGGGCCATTCTGCGAAGACCATCACAGACAAGCACTATGTGAGGCTTCCAGAAGCCAAGCTTCTCGAACTCATGAGGGTTCAAGTGGTGCGACCGATCAACCGGATTCTCCGCCTGGCAAGAACCACCTTGAGGCTGAAAAAGCACGAAAAGAGCACGGTTGACAAAATCATCATTTTGGATGAGCATCGTAACTGTAGTTAAATCAATGGGGAAAAATGGCTGGGGAGCAAGGACTCGAACCTTGAACTTCCTGATCCAGAGTCAGGCGTTCTGCCAATTGAACTACTCCCCAAGCACGGCTACAACTTGGGTAGTTTGGCCTGTCTCGCCTTCTTGAGTCAACCCTTCTGAGAGGAACTGCCCAACCAAGCGGTGTGAATGACTTCCTGATCTCCAGATCTTCATGGTACCTCCGGTCCGAAGACAGCTATTTCGGCCAAGCCATTGTTGTGTGTTTCCGCCTTGACTCCGGTTATAAGGAAAAAAAGCCAGTTCACTGTCTTTGAAGGAAAAGATACCTCCAATCTCGATTTCCCATCATCAGGAAGAGCCCCCACGGGAAGGGTGGCTCCATCGCTGAAGACCAGCAAGCCGCTCAACACCTGGATAAAGGAGGTGTTGGGACGGTCGAAAAGCCAGATCCGGTTGATTTCCGCAGGATTGTCCCAGGATAAACGACGAGCCGCTGAATGCTTCTCTCCCTGAGCAGTCCATTCGTGTTGCGGATTCTCAGGATACCCACTCACCACTCTATCGATGAAGGTATCGGCGGGACTGAAATGGAAAGCATAGGTTGCCCCAGGCCGTACCTTGAGAGCAAGATTCCTGGGGGTGGCAAGTGGCTCCTGACTCATTGCCATAGCCAGCTTTACTGCCTCGGTCTCATTGAGAAAAAACGATTTCCTGCAGACAAAAACCATAAAGGCTCCCGGGTCGGTTGGGTCGTATGTTGCCAGTGAAGTTGGCGGAGTCACACAACCATGCGGTCTGTCCATCCTGTCTGATGAACTTGTTGGGAAGATTTACGAAATAGGCTTGTTCTCCAAACTCCCGCATGAAGGGACCAGGCGGAAGGGGCCGGTGATCTCATCCGCCTCCAGGCCATGATGACGCAACCGCACAGCGGTTTTGCGTCTATCCCTCCGAGGTCGGGGAGTGTATGCTGTTTGGGTTGAGGGAGTGAAAGGTTCTTCTCATGTCTCTTTATCATGAATTCCACCGCTTGACACTTCTCGTAGGGTTGCTCCTGTGTGTCCAAACTCCATCCTTGGCGTTAGGCGACACACTCAAAGACCATCGTCAGGTTGAAAATGACCACTACTCCGTGGCCCTCATCCGGGAAGAACCTGATCCTGAATTCAAATGGGCAAATCGGTATGTCTTCCAGGTCGTTGATAAAGAACAGGCGAGCAGACACACAATTGTGCTCAAAGATCACAAACCCCCATTAAATGAAACTCATGTGAACCTGAGCCTGTTGGATAACCAATTGATGATTCGTACCCAGTCACAACGGCGCCCCATCTCACCCACTACGATTGACTTGTTCAGTCTACCGGACTGCCGTCTCCTCGAAGATTTCGTTTGCTACTCCCCCGTGGTCTCCCCGGCCAGCCGGTACATTGTTTATGAGCGGTTCTTTCCTCCTCACGGATTACCAGGGTCTCAGGATTGTGTTGTCCTGGTTTATGACCTCACCTTGAATGCCACGGGCAACCGGCTGCCGGTTGTTGGGATGACCAATTGGAAAGAAGCGATGGTTGGATTTCCGATCTACCCTCCCATCTGTTCTCGTCTGCGCCGGTATCGGATCGTCCCGGATGCTTCTCCAGAAGAGTTGGGTGGTGTGAATTCACCCATGTTGTGGCAGGGAGTGGATCAAGTCGTCTTTCTCACTGGACGGTATGATGGGTGTCACGTTGTGCGTATCGATCTCAAAAAGGGGCCACTCAATCCCGCTTATTACCACGGTCCTGTGCTCAGTCCCACTGAGTGTGTGAAGCCAGGATATGAACTCAAAGCGAAACAACAGCTACCCTTTGCCTTCCTCGCTTCGGATTTGGTCTGGGATGGCTCCGATGCCGTCATTGTAAAACCTAACTGGTGGGATTATCTGAAACCAGAGATCCGTGTGCCCATCCCATAGGTGGAGGGGGTTACACCCAATGATAGAACGTAATCATGGATAGCGAATCCAACCACCTCAACCCCAACCCAACCACCCGCATGCATCGATCCGGCCAAGTTGTTAATCTACCAGTGAGAGAAAGAATACCATGGAGTGGCGAATTCATTCGCCTTGTGACACGCACATGCGAATAAATTCACTCCTCCGGAGAGGAAATCTTTGTGACTGAACCACTCCCCCCCATCCGCTACCCCGGCCCCCTTATCCTCCCCTTCCGTGGCAAATCTCCCATCATCGGCGAGGAGTTTTTCATAGCGCCGAATGCCACGTTGGTGGGGGAAGTCCTCCTGGGAGACCATGTGAGTATCTGGTTTGGGGCGGTGCTACGTGGTGATATCGCCAGGATCGAGGTCGGCGAGGGTAGTAACATCCAGGATAACAGCATCCTCCATGTCGGGGATGAGGATCCCTGCCTGGTGGGAAGGAATGTAGTTGTTGGCCATGGTGCGATCCTGCACGGGTGCACGGTCGAGGAGGAATGCACCATCGGGATGGGGGCGGTGATCCTCAATGGGGCGGTGATCGGGAAGGGAAGCGTGGTCGGCGCGGGAGCCCTGGTGCCCCCCAAGGCGGTGCTCCCGCCGGGCAGCCTCGCTGTCGGACATCCAGCTCAGGTCATCCGCTCCTTGTCCGGTCAAGAAAGAGAGCATTACGCCATCTTTGCCCCCAAATATGTCCGTGTCGCCCAGGAGTATCGGAGTCTTTTCCAGACCGAGGGATTTCCTCTCTTCCAAAAGCCTTGACAAACCGTTTTCCTTGAAAGTATCCTTCCTGCCCGTTGTGTAAAGGAGAATTGCTTTTCGACGCACAGGAATAACCGGCTGTATTTGTTGGCCTTGCGTTGGGTATTCATTCATGGCACGAACACAGGAAGCACTCCAGAGCCAGATACAGATCTCGGACCTCTTCCATGTGTATGGAGAGTTACTCTCAGTCAGGCAGAAAACCTTCATCGAGATGTATTACGATGAAAACCTCTCCCTGTCGGAGATCGCCGAACGCCATGGCATCTCGCGCCAGGCGGTGCATGATGCCATCAAACATGGCCGACGCGCTCTGGAAAAATATGAAGCTACACTCCACCTGCTGACCCTGCAACGGCGGGGAGGAGTTCAGAACCTCCAAACAGGTTGGAGGAAGAAGGTCGAAACGGTCCTGGAGGAGATGGAACTTGCCTTACGGGATGACACCGCCGATCCCAAGGGACGATTACTGGCGCATATCGCCTCCCTCCGGGAGCTTCTCCCGCAGCAACGGGAGGAAACCATGGCGGGTGGAAAATTCGAGGAGGAGGCCGCGGCGTAACTCCCCGGGGGAACGCTTTCAGGTTCTGGAAAGATGTTCGATAGCCTTCAATCTCGTTTAGGAAAGGTGTTCCGCGACCTGCGTGGCGTCTCGAAGCTGTCCGAGGCGAACATCGAGGAGGCTCTGGGCGAAGTCCGTGTGGCTCTCCTGGATGCCGATGTCAGTTACCGTGCCACCCGCAAGTTCATCAGCCAGGTCAAGGAACGGTCCATCGGGCAAGAGGTTTCGCGCAGCCTCACGCCGGGACAACAGGTCATCAAGATTGTTCACGAGGAACTCATTGCCTTGATGGGAGGGAAGGAAACCACTCCGGTCCTTCCACGCGGTTCCCGCCAGATCGTGATGCTGATGGGACTCCAAGGGTGCGGCAAGACTACCACCGCCGCCAAACTGGCCAATTTCTACAAGAAAGAAGGAAGGCGTCCCTTGCTGGTGGCAGCCGACGTTTATCGTCCGGCTGCTATCGATCAGCTCAAGGTCCTCGGTCAACAGATCGATGTTCCGGTATATGCCCCCGGAGCCGATGTGAGTCCGGTCGAGATCGCTACCGGCAGCCTTGTTTATGCTGACCGTGAGGTCCTGGACACCGTCATCCTCGATACCGCGGGACGTCTCCACATCGATGATCAGATGATGGAGGAGCTGCAAAAGATCCGCGAAGCCATCAATCCCTATTGGCGTGTTTTTGTGGCCGATTCGATGACCGGCCAGGATGCCACCCAGCAGGCCGAGATCTTCAACCAAAAGATCGGCATCGATGGAGTCATCCTCACCAAGCTCGATGGCGATACACGTGGCGGAGCGGCCCTTTCGGTTCGTGCGGTGACAGGGCGTCCGATCCTCTTCGCCGGTATGGGGGAGAAGATCGACAACATCGAGGTCTTCCATGCCGACCGCATGGCCTCGCGCATCCTCGGTATGGGCGATGTGCTCAGCCTGATCGAGAAGGCGGAATCAGCCTACACCGAGGAACAGGCACGTGCTCTCTCCAAGAAGATCCGCAAGGATGAGTTTGATTTCGAGGACTTCCTCGAACAGATCAGGCAGATCCGCACGATGGGAGGGGTTCGCGAGATTCTTTCGATGCTTCCCGGCATGGGAACTAATGCGGCGGTGAAAAATCTCGATATGGGCGAGCGCGAACTGGTCAAGGTTGAGGCGATGATCCGCTCAATGACAAGGGATGAGCGCGAGAGGCCCAGGATCATCTCCGGCTCAAGGCGAAAAAGGATTGCCACGGGCAGTGGCACCACGATTCAGGATGTCAATGGCCTGCTCGGAAAGTTCGAGCAGATCAAGAAGATGATGAAGAAGTCCATCGGGAGCAAGTTCACTCCCAGCATGAAAGACCGGAAGAAGAAGGGCAAGCAGGTCAAACGCGGGTTCTTCTCTTCCTTTGGCAGAAATTGAATACGGTAAAAAGGTCCGTTTGTTCAGGAGGAATCCATGGCACTTAAGATCCGATTGACTCGCATTGGATCGCGTCACCGTCCCTTCTTCAGGTTGGCGGTGGTCGACTCGCGAGCGAGGAGGGATGGACGTTCGGTGAGCATTCTGGGGTATTACAATCCCTTATCTCAACCGCACCAGCTGAAGGTTCACCAGGAAGAGGTGATCGAGTGGCTGAACAAAGGTGCTCAGCCAACCGAGACTGCACGCAGTCTGTTGAAGCAGACTGGTGTTTGGCAGCGTTACCAACTTCAGAAGCAGGGGAAATCCCCTGAGGTGATCGAGCAAGAGGTCGCCAAGAGCCTGGAACGCATCCACGCCAAGGCCGAAAAGGCCGCCGCCGCTAAGGCAGCTGCCAAGGCTGAAAAAGCCGCCGCTACGGTTGCGGAGGCCCCGGCGGTAGGAGAAGGCTCGGAAGCATCGGCAGCCTCCTGAGATTCAGGGTCCAGCAGCTGGTTGAATGAATTTGCCCTGAGAAGGAGTCGCTCTGGTGTCCATGTCGCAAGAATTGTTGGTATACCTGACTCGTTCACTCGTTTCGCATCCGGAGGATGTGGCGATCCTGACCGAGGAGGAGGGTGATGCAACCATCCTTAAAGTTCAGGTCAACCCTCAGGATCTGGGACGTCTGATTGGACGAGGCGGAAAAACCGCCAAGGCCTTAAGGGAATTGGTCGGCAAGGCAGCCGCCTGCCACAAGGAAGGAAAGGTCCAGGTCGTCATCCTCGAATGACCGCCTTGCCCCCGGATCCCTGGGTTGTCGTGGCCCGGATTGGCAAACCTTTCGGTTTGGATGGATCGGTACGAGTATGGCCGGAGGCGGACCTGGCGGTGGTATTTCACGAGGAAGTGCCCTTGGCGGCCTTTATGGCGCGTGAGGTCAAAATCCTTCCGTTGCATCTAAGTGCCGCGCGTGAGGATGCGCATGGCTGGGTTGTGAAATGGGAGGGTTACGATACCCGTGAATCGACTATCTCTCTGAGGAATGCACTGGTTGTGGTCCGTCGAGAAGATCTCCCAGAGCCTCCGGAAGGGGAGGTGTATTGGGCCGACCTGATGGGGGCGCGAGTGAGAACTCGCGAGGGACGTAACCTGGGTGTTGTGGTGGATCTTTTGGAATCCGCCGCGAACTCGGTGGTTGAGGTTGAAAATGAAAACGGTGGCAGATTCCTCCTTCCCTTGACTGTGGAAGTCGATGCAGCCCTGGAATATTCCAGTGGAGAAGGAGAAAAGGCGGTGTTACTGGTGAATCTCCTGGAGGGATTGGAAGAAGCGACCGAGGTGAATTGAGGGCGTGATGCGGATCGATTTCATCACGACATTTCCGGAAATGTTCACGCCTCTCCAAACCTCGATCCTGGGCAAAGCGGTGGAAAGAGGGCTGGTTGAATTCCGTTTTTTCAACCCGCGTGATTTTTCAAAGGATCCACACCGCAAAACAGATGATACCCAGTATGGTGGATCCGAGGGATTAGTCATGCTCGCTCTTCCGCTGCTTGATGCGGTGGAGGAGGCCATGAGGGATAGTCAGGCGGAGAAGTGCCGACTGATGCTGACATCTCCGCAGGGCAGAGTGTTCGATCAGGATCTCGCGCGAGACCTCGCAACCGCGGAACACCTGATTCTCGTATGCGGGCACTACAAAGGGGTCGATGAAAGATTCATTGATCTGATGCAACCGGAAGAGATCTCTATCGGGGATTTTGTACTGACAGGTGGGGAACTTCCGGCGATGGTCATCGCTGATGCGGTGATCCGGTTAGTGCCAAACGTGGTGGGGGGATACGCCTCGGTCGAAGAGGATTCCCACTACGAGGGCCTGCTGGACTGTCCCCGCTACACTCGGCCACGTGTGGTCAGGGGATTGGAAGTCCCGGAAGTGTTGCTCTCGGGAAACCATGCGAAGATTGAGGCCTGGCGAAAACGGATGGCCATGGAGATGACACGCCGCAAACGGCCGGATCTCTATGCCAAGTATGGACAGGGAGCCTGATGGGAGCGCTCTATGTCGCGCTCATGCATGGTGGGGTGGTCGACAAGACTGGAACTGAAATCGCCAGTTCGTTGACTCACTTCGATGTTCACGATATTGCGCGATCTTGCCGGACCTATGGAGTTGCGCGGTATTATGTAGTAACCCCTTTAGAGACCATGCGGTATCTGGCACAACGCATGATCTCCTATTGGAATGCCGGGATCGGGAATTTCTCGATTCCCAATCGAGGCGAAGCCCTCGAGGTTGTTGAAGTGGCAATTGACTTGGGAGAAGTACTGGCTTCGATCGAAAAAAAAGAGGGAATGCGTCCCTTGGTGGTTGCCACCAGCGCGCGTCCCCAAAACAGCCAGGTCACTTTTTCGGGCCTGGCCCAAAGGATTCATCAGGCTCCGCAGCCTGTGCTGGTTCTCTTTGGCACGGCGTATGGATTGAGCCGACGGATTCTGGATTGTTGTGACCATACCCTCCCACCCATCCGGGCAGGGCGCTGGAACCACCTATCTGTCCGCAGTGCGGTGGCCATCACGCTCGAACGCTTGGTTGGGGAAGGGAATTGATCGATCCGAAAAAAGAAACGAAGGAGGACCACCATGGCCAACGTTGCACTTGAGAAGTTTGAGCGGACCCAGATGCGTACCGATGTACCGGAGTTCCGTGTAGGAGATACGGTTCGTGTGAACTTGAGAGTCCGTGAAGGGGACCGTGAACGTATTCAGGGTTTTGAGGGTATCTGTACACGCCGTAATGGGGGTGGGGCCTCCGAGATGGTGACTGTCAGGAAGGTCAGTTCCGGAATTGGCGTGGAACGGACCTTCTTCCTTCACTCCCCATTGATCGAAAGCATCCGAGTGGTCCGACGGGGCCATGTCCGCCGTGCAAGACTCTACTACCTGCGTGAACGATTCGGAAAATCGGCGCGCGTGAAGAGCTCCAAAAAGTTCCTTATGCAAAAAGCAGGAGCCGCCGCTACAGAAGGATTGGTACCGGTTGAATCTGAAACGACCAGTGAGGACCCCACTGGAGAATCCAGCGAATAAAAAAGACTTAGGTAATCGTGCCCTTCTTGGTCAATCAGCCCCGGAGTTTCCCGCTCCGGGGCCAGCGTATCACTTGGTTTTTGGTAAAGTTTCTCTCTTCGTCAGGATTGGATTCTACCTCACTCCCCTGAACATTCCGTACCTTTGATTACTCGCAGTACAGAGAGGGCATTTTGTCTTCCAAGAGGAGTTTTAGACTGAACACCGGCAAAGAAGATGATAAGTGAATGTATTGTAAAAAACTCTTTCTTTTTGCCCAAGTTGAATGTAAAGTCATCACATAAAGTTGGAAGTGGTAGAGATAGATGTACTATCTATTTCTGTCACCCTCGACTGGAGTATTTGTTTTCGCGGAGTTGATTAAAAGGCGTCTGTTGATTGAGGTCAGTAAACCCGATTACAAAAAAAGCATTTGTGGGCCACCCGGAGTATCTTGGGTGGGAAAGTCTGTTTCGTACGAAACTGCCTTCAACATCACTGAAGATACTCTAAAAGTTATATGACAGCCTGTTCTGATACCAGTGGTGGAATCTCTGGTAATGGCAGCCTGACGGGTTTGGTGGAAGAACCGAAGGAAACAATCTCAGTGGGAGAATCATACTGAGAAGGCTGCCAATATGAGGGAAACAACCTATAACCAATAACGAGGAGTGCTTACTGTGAAAAGGCTCGTTTTTTCCCTTTTACTCATGACATCGTTCGCATGGGCTGATTTGAACACAGAACTGGTCGTCCACTATGCATTCAGCGACAACATTGAGGATTCATCAAGCGGAAATCACGACCTCATTCATCAAGAGAATGGTACAAATTACACATTTGATGATGGGCCAGTCGGCAGATGTATCAAGTTCAATGGGAATACTTCCATTGCCGGCGATCGGTTTTATTTCGCAGATTTTCCAGGAAGCGATGGCTTTTCAACAGGTTATACCTGCTGCGCCTGGGTAAGGAGAGTTGCGACTACAAACACGACATGGTTCATGGGGAAGGCAGGTGCCACCTCATTTGGTGTTGACCTTGTAGGGGATGGTGAATGGAGACCCATCATCTACGATTCTGATTCAACTGCCGCAACCCCAATCAGTAGCGGAGATGCAGGTGAGACTACCGATTGGACTCATTTACTGATAACGATGGATGCGAGTGGAGCCAAATTGTACATCAATGGTATTGAGGGTGGGTCAGCCAGTCCAGCTGGTTGGGATGGAATCTACATGAATAATTCCAATAATTTTTTCCTGGGACCTACTGATGAACCATTTTTTATGGATGAGTTTCGACTCTACCGGCGTGTCCTGTCATCCGCTGAAATTTCTGAGTTGGTTAACGAATACCAACCGACTCCTACCCCAACAATCACGGAAACGCCAACGGATACAATTACCGAGACCCCAACAATCACGGAGACCCCGACAGATACAGTGACAGAAACTCCGACGATCACAGATACCCCGACGGATACGGAGACCCCAGCGGATACAGCGACTGAGACCCCGACCGCGACAGATACTTTGGCGGATACAGCGACTGAGACCCCGACCGCGACAGATACTTTGGCGGATACAGCGA
>CAYZUX010000025.1:0-40170 GCA_964481775.1 uncultured bacterium
GATGCCCGCCCAGGCCTACTACATGGGGGCCATCCGTCGCGCGGTGGACTATACACTCAACGGCCTGAGGTCGCCGGAGGATGCACTGCGTGAGGCTCAAGAACTTACCCAGAGAGAACTCGAACGGGTCGAGAGCCAGTACACTGCAGCACATGAAGAAGATCCCTCATGAAACGCAGCCAATCGGACTCTTTGACTGGTGTGCTTTTCGTGTTGCCTTACCTGGTGGGACTCCTGGTATTCGCGGTCTACCCGATCGGGATGTCTTTTTACTACAGCTTCACCCGGTATGACATCTTCTCGAAACCGGAGTGGATCGGCATGGCCAACTACACCGAGCTGTTCAAGGACCGTTTCTTCTGGACTTCCATCTACAACACCCTTTATTACACCTTCCTCTCGGTACCGCTGGGGATGGCGGTGGCCCTGCTCCTGGCGCTCCTGCTTAATGTGAAGGTGGCGGGACAGTCGGTTTTCCGGACCATCTTCTTTCTGCCCTCAATCACCCCGCTCGTGGCCGCTTCATTGCTCTGGCTGTGGATATTCAATGCCCGTTTTGGGCTCTTGAACTCGGCGATCAAACCGGTCCTGGACAGCCTCAATGACGCCATGGGATCGAGCCTGACCGCGCCCGGCTGGCTGGCGGACCCAGCCTGGTCCAAGCCGGCCCTCATTCTGATGAGCCTGTGGGGAGTGGGGGGAACCATGGTGCTCTACCTGGCGGCACTTCAGGATGTCCCTCAGACCCTTTATGAGGTTGCCGAATTGGATGGCGCCGGACCGCTCAGAAAATTCTCTTCGGTTACTCTGCCCATGATCTCACCAGTCCTTTTTTTCACGCTGGTCATGGGTCTCATCGCGGCCTTCCAGGTATTTCTGCAGGCTTATGTCATGACCCTGGGCGGTCCTGGAGATTCCACCACCTTCTACTGCCTCTACTTGTTCAACAATGGCTTCCTCTATTTCCGTCTGGGATATGCCTCGGCGATGGCCTGGATCCTTTTCCTGCTGGTCATCACGGTCACCTTCGTGGTGTTCAAGACCACTGGAAGATATGTCTATTATGAAGGGGAGTCAGCGTGAAACCGCGCAGCTGGACCAGCATAATCCTGGTGTATGCCGCGCTTGTGCTGCTGTCGGTGGTTTTCGCCTTCCCGATGGTATGGCTGCTGGTGACCGCCCTCAAGCCGGAGGAGCTGATCTTCCAGTATCCCCCAGTCTGGATCTTCAGTCCGACCATGCTGCATGTGGACAAGGTCATTTCTGGTGATGTTTTTCATTTCAAAACCTACCTGATGAACAGCCTGTTCGTCTGCGAGATGACGATTCTGGGAACCATCCTTTCCTGTTCTCTGGCGGCTTACAGCCTGGCGCATATCCAGTGGCGGTTCCGTCAGGCACTTTTTGTGGTCATGCTGGCGACCATGATGCTTCCCGCGCAGGTGACCATGATCCCTGTTTTCGTACTCTTCAAACAGCTTGGCTGGGTGAACTCGTTCCTGCCTTTGATTGTACCGGCGTTTCTGGGGAGTCCTTTTTTCATCTTCCTGCTCCGGCAATTCTTCCTGACGGTGCCGAGGGACCTGATCGATGCCGCCACGGTCGACGGGTGCGGTCACCTGCGGATCTGGTGGCAGATCATGATGCCACTCTCCAAACCGGCCCTTGCCACGGTGGGACTTTTTGCCTTCCTCGGAGCCTGGAATGACTTCATGGGGCCATTGATCTACTTGCTTGATGAGAATCGTTACACACTCTCTCTGGCGCTGGCCATGTTCCGCAATCAGTATGACACCCAGTATGGTCCCATGATGGCCGCCAGCGCCATCATGACCATTCCGATTATCGTGTTGTTCTTCTTCACACAGAGGACCTTTATTCAGGGGGTGAAGATGACGGGGTTGAAGGCATAGGCTTACTCTCTTTTACCTCACCCACGTCTACCTCTCCCACGTCTACCTCACCCCTAAATCTCCTCTCCCACAGGAGAGGGGACTTTTCGCTTCCCCCTCGCCTACTGGGAGAGGGGGGTTGGGGAGTGAGGTAAGACAAAACTCTCACCTCTTCTTATACGCCGCCACATACGGCACAGCCCACTCATTGCCCTCATAGACCCCGATGCGTTCAAAGTGCTGGTTGACCCATTTCCATTCATCCTCTCCCACCGGACCATGCTTCGCCATGGAAACAAAGTAGTCCGGCGACTCATCCTCGATAATGGCCCTGGAGAGACGGAAAAGACCGAGATCATCGGGATGGGCCCGGTGAAAGGCGGCAACATGAGGAGTGGCGATGGCCGAAACATCCACCATGTAGGCATCGGGAAAGCTGTAGCCGATCAAACCCAGGTCATGAACCAATAATTTGCAGTGTCCTCCTGCTGGCGGGTGTATTTGCAGGTCATTTCGGATAGCCTGGATACAGATGCGGTGGCCTTTCTCGCGTTCGTGGTCAATGAGCACCCTGCCCAGCCAGGAGACCTTGTTCTCTGGCCAGGAATCCAGGGCGATCACCGATCCCACAATCAACAGCCCCACCAGGAGATAACAGACAGCATGTCCCAGACGGATCACGGTCGTACTTGCCTGGGGAATGCACCCCACCAGGAAGAAGCCACCCGCCACGAGACCAAGGCAGATCCCCGCGCTTTGATGGCAATAGTACCAACTGAAGAGTGGAACCGGAACAAATTGAGCAATAGCGGTATAAATCAATGAATAAGCGGGGAGCACCCAGGCGGGATTCCGCCGACGGTAAAGCAGTACCGCCGCGGAAAGAACCAGTCCGGCAAAAACCACAGCCCGTGGTGTGTTCTGGATCGTATCGCGGTGCAGGCTTTTGAAGAACTGGCTTCCCCAGTAATCGACAATCTCGCAAAAGCGTCCATTGTCCCACACGGTACCATTGAAATTCGTGTCAAATTTACCTTTCAGCGAGGTGGGGAGAAATCCACCGTTGTAGAACACCGAAGTGAAGAGGGTCCACAAAAGAAAGGGAACCAGGGTCATGGCCAGGACGCGGCGTGTCCCACGGATACCACGGTCCGCAAGTGCACACAGGAGGACCACCAGGAGACCCTCGGGACGTACCAGGCAGAGAAGACCACCCGAGGTGACCTGGAGCCATCGTCTACCCTCTTGTTGAAAGAGAATGGTGAGAGTGAAAAGAAGGTGAAATAGAGGAATCTCCATCCCCGAGGGGGCACAGAGAGCCACATCGGGACAGAGCACATAAAGCAAAGCGGCGAGAAGACTGGGAAAGAGGCTCAGTCCCACATTCAAAGCGATCAAAAGGAGGATGCCGGGAACGAGGGAGTCGATGGCGACACCGAGGATACGTCCCGCTTCAGGAAGATGTTTGCTGAAGGGGGCGAGTATCATCGTCCACAATGGCGTTGTGGTGGCGATGACTTTTTCCGCCTTGAATGAGGGTGGCTGTTCAATGTCGTTATAGCTCCACCCTTTCCCCTCCCAGAGCCGTTGTGCCTGACGAAAGGTGATGTAGGCATCATCGATCGGTTCCCGGACCAGCGAGATACGCACCCCAAAGGCGGCGATGTACAGGATCACCAGAAACAGCGGCCAGAACTTCGGCCATGGCTCCTTCAGTATCTGTTGCTTTGGGTCTTGCATCTCAGGAACCACTGGAACGGGATGCAGGGGATCCGGAGAGAGCCTCTACAATAACTGCTCCATGGTGGCGGGAGTTTTCGATGAAGATCTCACTGGAGATATTGCCAGCCTGAATAACTCCGACGACATAGATACCGGGAACATTTGATTCGAAAGTTTCCGGATGGATCTTTGGCCGCTTGGTTTCCGGATCACAACGGATCCCCAGGCACCCCAGGAAGGCAGTATCGGGCTGGTATCCAGTCAGTGCCAGGACGAAATCATTAGGAACAATAATCGTTCTCCCCTGGTACTCGATTCTGACTCGGGTGGGTTCGATGGCGAGAACCCGGCTGGGCATGAATGCCTGGATCTCTCCTGCCTTGATCCGGTTCTCGATATCGGGACGGATCCAGTACTTGACAGAGTCGGGAAACACTTCCCGCCTGTAGGAAAGCGTGACCTCGGCCCCGTTCCGCCAGATCTCCAGGGCCGCTTCGATCGCGGAGTTCCTTCCCCCGATCACCAGTACCCGCTGTCCCACATAGGGATGGGGTTCCTTGTAATAATGGGAAACCTTGGGCAGGTTTTCACCGGGGATCCCGAGCAGTTGAGGGGTTCCATAGGCTCCTGTGGCCACCACAATACGTTCGCAGTCTTCAGAAAAACGTTCTCCGGCAAAAGTGGTTCCGAAAACCCTGAACGCACCGATTTCCCCATCCGCTCCTTCAACCTGGTGATAGGTGCGGACATCCAACTTCTTTGAGTGGACAAATTTCGTGATGTAATAGAGGTATTCCCGCCGGGTAGGTTTGTCAGCCGGGACAGTCAGGGGGACATCACCAATCTCCAGCAGGTTGGATGTGGAGAAGTAGGTCATGTAGGGCGGGTAGTTGGCGATCGCCGCCGCAATCGGACCTTTTTCAAAAACAACCACTTGATGGCCCGCCGTCTGTAAATGGTCTGCCGTGGCCAATCCAGCGGGGCCGCTCCCAATGACAATGATCTTCATCCTGTATTCCTCTGGTAGTAGAGACTTACGGCAAGGATTATTGCCGGGAGCGAATCAGGAAGGGAGAGGTGTGATTTTTCGTGAGGTGATAAACCGCGAAGAAAAGATGCCATGGGGCAGTGGATTCCCGCTTTCGCGGGAATGACGTATGCCGAAGGTTTCCCCCTTTATCGTCATTCCCGCGAAGGGGGGATTCCATGTGCGTACTTCACCCTTGACAGGTTATTGGCTCTGTCTCCAAACCCATTTCCTCACCGGTCTGATTGTTGTTATCGGGAGACCTCACCGCCAAACAGGTGCGTACACACTCCAGAAGACAATCCAGCGTGAAGGGCTTTACAAGCACATTTGATACACCCAAACGGCGTGCAATCGCCTTGGTCTGTTCATCGAGAACCTCTGTCAGGTAGATCATGGGCAGTTCACGCGTGGAGTCCCGCACATTGAGCATCCTGCGCAGGTCAAAGCCATCGATTTTCGGCATCTGAACATCACTTACCACCAGGTCCACCCGGTTCTCATGGAGACGGATCAATCCTTCCAGCCCATCCCTGGCGGTACAGACATCATAACCAGCCCCTTTCATCGCCATTGTGAGCATGTTCAGCAAGGGGGGATAATCATCAATCACGAGAATACAGGGTTTGGCAGTCTCAATAGGAGGAACCGGCAGGGGATTCGCGGGATCTGGTTCGACCAGACTCGACTCACCCAAGGTTCCATTCCCATGAATGGATTCAATGGCTGGTTTGTCCGGCACAGGAAGGGCGGATCCCTTGCCTTTTTTCAGGTGAGGATTTCCGAAGACCTTGATTTCCACCTTGGAGGGATCGAAGGCGGCAGCAGCCGCGGAAGGCTTGGGGTGGAAGATTTCCTCCTCCAGACGTTTCTCATTCTCTGAGGTGTTGACCTTGGTGGCGAGCTCCTCTTCAGGAGCCTTTCCCTGTTCCCATGCGATCTTGAGGTGGAGGAGTGCCAGGCAACGATTAGCCCAAGCCATGACTTCGTTAAGAATCGAAAAGCGTTTGGTGGAGACAGTGTCCATGGAACCATCACCTCAGCGAAAAGTTTCCGGCGCGTAACTCTGCTTTCAGCTTCGGCGGATGGGGGGAAATGATTAAGAGATTTTCGAGGGAATCTTCTCTAAATTATTATTTTATAAGGTGTTTGGATCTCTTTCGAATGTTCCTGAAAAGAGGAGGACCGCTGGAACGAGAAAGATGTCTCGTTCCAGCGGTTGTCTCTATCGTCTAGACAATGGAGGGCACCGTATAAGGAGCACGGTAATCGCGGGTGAGCATGGCATCCGCTTCTGAATCCCCGGCAAAACGCTCGGTCTTGGGATCGAAAGTCAAAGTACGCCCCAATCGGTAGGAGATGTTGCCGAGATGGCACAAAGCCGAGGAGAGGTGCCCCTCCTCGATTTCCGCATGGAGGATCTCCCGTTTGCGGGTTCGCACCGCCTCGATGAAATTGGCGAAGTGATCGCCTCCCTCATCCCGTGCCGGACCAGGTTCCTGGTTCCTGCCAAGGAAGGTTTTATAGCCAGATCCATCCATGACCATGTATCCATCAGTTCCGAGGAAGAGGTTACCAACTTCATTGCCAGTACCCTTTTCGAGGTCACATTCATGGTTGGAGATCCAGTGACGGGTTTCGAAGACCAGCATTTTCCCTTTCTTACCCTGGTCCGGGTAGAAGAAGGAGACCAGGAGTGTGTTGGGGGTTTCCTGATCATCATCGAACATGAAATGCCCTCCCATGGCATTGATGGTAGTGGGGAGACCGACTCCCAGCCCCCAACGAGCCAGGTCCATCTGGTGAACCCCCTGGTTGCCCATGTCCCCATTCCCATAGGCCCATTGCCAGTGCCATTGATAGTGGAAACGGTTTTCGCTGAAGGGGCGTTCCGGGGCGGGACCCATCCAGAGGTCATAATGAACACCGGGGGGAACCGGTGCATCGGGTTTCTTTCCGATCGTGTCACGCCACTTGTAGCAAAGCCCCTTGGCCATGTAGATGTCGCCGATGACACCCTCCTGGAGTTTCTGCATCCCCTCACGGATGGCGGGGGCGGTGCGGCTCTGGGTTCCATGCTGGACAATGCAGTCATATTTACGGGCAGCTTCGACCAATTGACGCCCTTCCCAGACATTGTGAGAGCAGGGTTTCTCGACATAAACATCCTTACCGGCCTGACAGGCCCAGATGCCCGCCAGAGAATGCCAGTGGTTGGGCGTGGCGATCGTGACGACATCGATGTCCTTGTCCTCAAGCACTTTGCGCAGGTCAAATTCAATCTTGGGCTGCCTGAACTTGAGGTCCTGTACCATCCACTTGGCCCGTTCGGAGCTGATGTTCTCATCGATGTCGCAGATAGTGGCAATTTCGACACCTTCCAGGGCACCCAACTCGCTGATGTGGCTCCGTCCACGCCCCTTGGTCCCGATCACCGCCACCCGAATCCGTTCATTGGCTCCTGCCCAAGCCGCCTTGGATCGTTTCAGAAACCCCAGTCCCAAAGCCGCTCCTGCTGTCAGGCCAGCCGTGCTCTTGATAAAACCACGTCTCGTTACTTCGTCCATTTCCAAATTCCTCCCTGCTCAAATGACCTGGCACACGGAAGGTACCAACGGGCAATATAGACCAACCAGCGATCCAGGGGAGATATTCGTTTCACAACGATTAGGTAATGGGAAACACCGAGAAAAACTGTTACATATTATCAGTTATTCCGTTCTTGATACGATCAGTGCTGTTGTTTGTTTCTGTCATGCGTCTGACAAGTCACCAACAGTGAGCATGATTCTATTAGGGGAGACAGAAAGTGAAAGAAGGAACCAGGTACCTGGCGAAAGACCGGTTTCAACTCGAAAACGAGGCGGTCCGGCGCCGGATGACTCAAGGGGTGAAAGGGTCCAAGGTCTCCGCCCGGGCGATAGAACAAACCCTGACCCTTGCCGATGGCGGCCCCATCCTTGATCTCGCCTGCGGAAATGGAAGGCATTTACCACCCCTGGTTAATGTGAATCATCATGTTTTCGCGGGAGACATCTCCTTTCCGATGCTCCGTATAGCGCATGATGTGTTGAGAGATAGCCCTGAAGCACACCGGTTGATCCGTCTGGACGCGGAAAGACTCCCCTTCGCTGACAATACCTTCGAGGTGGTGTTGAGCGCACGCTTTTTCCACCATCTCCCGACACGAGATCTCAGAGAAAGCATACTTTCAGAAGCTTTCAGGATCAGCCGTAAAGCGGTAATCATCACCTACAAGTCTTATTTCAGCTGGGAACACCTTTTGAGAAAGATCAAGTCGCTCCTGCGTGGAAACAAAGGCCGCCTGGAACACTACTATCTGTGGAAGCGGGAAATTCAGGGGATCGCAAAAAAGCATGGCTGGCGGGTGACAGGATGGTATGCTTCCCAACCTTTCCTGGGAGCAAACCGGGTGCTGGTGATGAAGCCCCTGGAGGCAAGAAGCCCTGCGACGCTTCAGAAGACAGTCAGAAGTTCCAGCTCTGTACCACCTCTTGAATCGGTGGCCGGTTGAGTTATTTCCTCAGCAAAGCACCCAGGTACTCGCGATTCATCATCGCAATAGTTCGGACGCTGATTTCCTTGGGGCATGCGGCCTCGCACTCATAATGGTTGGAGCAGTTCCCAAAACCCTCCTCTTCCATCTGTCTCGTCATGGCTCGTACTCTTTGCCGGCGTTCCACTTGTCCCTGTGGAAGCAGTGCCAAATGACTGATTTTCGCACCGGTGAAAAGCATGGCCGCCGCGTTGGGACAGGCCGCCACACAGGCCCCGCAACCGATGCACTGAGCAGCATCGAAGGCCGCATCGGCATCCACCTTCCGGACCGGAACGGAGTGAGCCTCCGGGGCCGAGCCGGTACGCACCGATATAAATCCCCCCGCCTGGATGATCCGGTCGAAAGCCGAACGATCGACTATCAGGTCTTTGATCACCGGAAAGGCGCGTGACCGCCAGGGTTCAATGATCAGTGTATCCCCATCCCTGAAACGGCGCATGTGCAGCTGGCAGAGAGTGGTTCCCCTTTCAGGGCCGTGGGCCTGACCATTCACCACCGCTCCGCAGCTTCCGCAGATCCCCTCGCGGCAGTCATGGTCAAAGGCGATGGGTTCCTTTCCCTCCTTTTCCAGATGGGAATTCACCACATCGAGCATCTCCAGGAAAGACATATCGGTATCGATGTTGGCCGCGGAATAGATCTCGAAATGACCTTCCGTGGCGCGATCTTTCTGACGCCAGACTTTAAGGGTCAGGTTGATGGTCTTGGCCATTACTTGTAACTCCTGCGCGCCAGATGAACTTCCTCGAAAGCGAGTGGCTCCTTATGCAGCACCGGGGCCTTTCCAGTTCCCAGCCATTCCCAAGCCGAGACATGACAATAATGGTCATCATCCCGCAATGCTTCCCCATCCTCGGTCTGGCTTTCCTCACGGAAGTGCCCTCCGCAAGACTCACCGCGTTCCAGGGCATCCAGAACAAGCAACTCCGCGAACTCGAGAAAGTCGGCTACCCGGCCGGCCTTTTCCAGACTCTGGTTAAGGGAATCGCCATTCCCGCTGACGATGACATTGTTCCAGAACTCTTCACGGATCACCGGGATCTGTTTGAGGGCCTCCTTCAAGCCCGCTTCGTTGCGTGACATGCCACACTTATCCCACAACAACAAGCCGAGATCGCGGTGAAACTCATCCACCGTGCGTTTCCCCTTGATTGAAAGCAGCTTGT
Organism: uncultured bacterium; assembly: GCA_964481775.1. Lineage (GTDB taxonomy): Bacteria > Hinthialibacterota > Hinthialibacteria > OLB16 > OLB16 > OLB16. The sequence goes on from CAYZUX010000025.1 coordinate 9,388, forward strand.
TGACCCTCTCGTTGACCGAGTTTTCCGCCTCCTTGAACTCGGGAGCCTCGGTGGTGACTTTCTCGAGCGAGGTGGAAGCAAAGTAATGTCCGAGGGTATAGGGGATCACGAAGTAACCATCCGCCAACCCCTGCATCAGGGCACTCGCACCCAGACGGTTGGCGCCATGGTCGGAAAAGTTGGCCTCGCCAAGGACATGCAGGCCAGGCAGGTTGCTCATCAGGTTGTAGTCCACCCACAAACCCCCCATGGTGTAGTGGATGGCTGGAAAGATCATCATCGGTTCCCGGTAGGGATCCGAATCCATGATCTTTTCATACATCTGGAAGAGGTTTCCATAGCGGGCTTCAATGGTCTTGGTGCCCAGGCGGGCGATGGAATCACGGAAATCGAGATAAACCGCCATACCAGTCGAGCCGACACCACGTCCCTGGTCGCAGACCTCCTTGGCATTGCGTGAAGCGACATCACGGGGGACCAGGTTTCCGAACGAGGGATACTTGCGTTCGAGGTAGTAATCCCTCTCCTGCTCCGGAATCTCGGCAGGAGAACGCTTGTCGCCGGGGGTCTTGGGAACCCAGATCCTGCCATCATTGCGCAGGCTCTCGCTCATCAGGGTGAGCTTGGACTGGTAATCACCATGGACCGGGATGCAGGTGGGGTGAATCTGTGTAAAGCAGGGATTGGCGAAAAAAGCCCCACGCCGGGCAGCACGCCAGGCTGCGGTCACATTGCTGGCCTTGGCATTCGTGGAAAGGTAGAAAACATTCCCATACCCCCCTGTTGCCAGCAAAACCGCATCCGCCGCATGCGACTCGATCTTTCCGCTGATCATGTCCCGGACCACAATCCCGCGCGCCTTCCCATTTATAACCACCAGGTCGAGCATCTCACGGCGCGGGAACATCTGGATTCCACCGGCGGCGACCTCTTTGGAAAGGGCACTGTAAGCACCCAGGAGGAGCTGTTGCCCGGTCTGGCCACGCGCATAAAAGGTTCTTGAGACTTGCGCGCCACCGAAGGAACGGTTATCCAGCAATCCACCATACTCACGGGCAAAGGGAACACCCTGCGCGACACACTGGTCAATGATGTTGACACTCAGTTCGGCCAGGCGGTAAACATTCGCCTCGCGTGAACGGAAGTCACCTCCTTTGACCGTGTCGTAGAAAAGACGATAAACACTGTCTCCATCATTCTGGTAATTCTTGGCGGCATTGATGCCACCCTGGGCCGCGATGCTATGGGCACGCCGGGGACTGTCTTGCAGACAGAAGGATTTCACCTGATACCCAAGTTCCGAGAGAGATGCGGCGGCTGAGGCTCCGGCCAGCCCTGTACCCACCACAATCACGGAGTATTTCCGCTTATTGGCCGGATTGACCAGCTTCATCTCGAATTTGTGACGGGTCCACTTCTCGCTGATGGGACCGCTGGGGACTTTTGAGTCTAAAATCATCTTGAGTTCCTCAAACATTTCCCTCTTTCCGGATGCCGGAAGGCTGGAATGGGATCAGTTCTAACCAAGTGGCGGTACCCTCATGATGTTGATAAAAATCGGAACTGAACTGAATCCGGCCGCCGCCAGTATTCCGAGTATGATACTCAGACGTCGTAACCGCGGTGTCAGAGTTTCCTCATACAGACCAAGACTCTGGAAAAGGCTTTGGATCCCATGAGTCAGATGGAGACCCAGACAGATCATCACGACAATGTACATCACCGCACGCCAGGGATTCAGAAAGGAGTTCCAGACGAGGCCATACAGTTTCAGGTTCGCCGGCGGTACACCTTCCTGACCTGAGAGCTGAACCAGGCTCGCGGCCCCCTCTTTGTCAGCAAAGGTAAAATCGGCCAAGTGAAACCCCACAAAAAAGAGGATCAACAATCCACTGTAAATCATGGTCCGTTTGGCGAAAGTGAGGCCTTCCTCGCTCTTGGTGGCACTGACCGCATAACGGCTGGGTTGGGCTTGCCAGTTCTCCAAAGTGAGTAGGATGGTGAAGGTGATATGAATCAGAAAGGCAGCGATCAGTCCGACACGCGCTAACCAGAGGACTTCCGGCATTTCATGGAGTTTGTCTGAGTATCCATTAAAGGCCCCGGGGCCGAGGAAGATGAGGAGATTCCCGGCCAGGTGTGCAAAGATGAACCCCGACATGAGGAGTCCGGTAATGGCCACGATCTGTTTTCTCAGGATCGAAGACCGCAAGACACCACGCTTCACTGAGCTCATGGAAGCTCCTTCGAGGAGTTTTCATGGGGGAGTTCATTCCTCCCTATACAGCGCAATCAACCCTTCTTTGCACGAGTGCCAGCAAAAACCTTGCGTTGAAGGGTTAGAAATTTTGTCAGACTGGAATTGGGATTCACCACGATTTTCAGATCCTCCGTAAGCGTGGTGGCCTCCCGGTTCGATGTCATCGATCCCTGGATCATGAGAAAACGGTCATACTTGGGATCGGCTGACATAACCAGTTGCAGAAGATCACGGGCATCCGAGCTGGAAACAGGAATCAGCTTGAACTGGGTGTCACTGACCGTTAACAGCTTCTCCTGAATCGGTGGTTTGCGTTTCGCATACTCAGGGGAGCCTGGCAACAACGAATCATAAATCCCACTGCCAGGCAGTTTCAGGAGGACATCGAGACCCACTTTTCCTTCCTCTCCCTTGCGGGGAGTGGCCACCAGGTCACGCAAAGGGATGTTCAGCATGGGAATATCCGGCCGGATTTCCCGTCCACGCATTTCACCCTGCCTGGGGATGACAGTGACGTATTGACGGTCGAGCCGGGAGACCTGGTAATTGGTCAGGAAAACCTCCACACCCAGAGTGGGATCATAAATGTAGGCCAGATCGTCCTGGGCACCCTGCAAATACGTTTTAAACTCCTCGGTGAGGATCCAACGGTATTCCGGAATGAGGTGATCCGAAAAAGGAACGGATTCGATCACTTTCACCGCTTCGAGAGGTTGACGTCCCAGCGCCATGACCAAGGCTTCCCTGGCCTTCCGATGAGCCCAATACCAGTAGTCGGCATTGGATTCCCGGTGCTCAGCCACAAAGGCCTTGTCACCCTGGATATCCCGGCTGGTGATCTGACCATGAGATTTGGCGATCGACCGGACTGTCCGTGCGGTCATCACTGTGAAAAAGGCATTGTTCTCTTCCAGGATGGCTCCCTCACCGGAAGCCAGGTCCGGGGGAACACCAGTCTGAGTGATCCGGGAAACTGCGGCTGCCCCTGAAGCCAGGTAACCCACAACCAGAACACTCCCCATCATCAGGGCCAGAAGATCACGGAAACACCGTTTCCCTAACATAGAATGAATCCCTTCAATAAAGACGATGAATGATGGGATGGTCCTGCATCCTGAACTCAGCATATGTTGACACCGGGAGGGAGACTTTGACAAGACTCCAGAAAAGATCGACACACCTACTCAAGGGCGCTCAGGAAACGCCTGGGATCAACACTTCTCTGGTCGGGACGGCGGACCTCGAAATGGAGGTGAGGACCGGTGGAACGTCCCGTATTCCCCGAGAGTGCGATCACATCACCCTGCTTCACCTGGTCGCCAACCTTCACCAGAATCTTGCTGTTGTGGGAATAGACAGTCGACCAGCCATCTTCATGAAGGATCTGGACCATTCGGCCGTGTCCCCAGCGCGACTCGGATACCTTGATGATCTCACCATCCCGGGCAGCCTTGACCGGTGTTCCGATCGGCATCGAGAGATCGATTCCATGATGGAAAGAGCGTTTCACACCATCTTTGCCACCACCAGCGGCAACACCCGACTTCTTTTTGAGCAGGGAGAACGGATCTATCCGTAGTCCATAGGGACTGCTCACCTGAACCTCTCCCTCCACTGGCCAGGTCCAACCGGCACGCCCCTTAAACTCTGAGGGATCGATGATGATGGCGGTGGGGCGTTTTTTCGCTGGAGGCTGGGCTTTGATCTTGGCACCTGGGATCACCAGGACCGTTCCCGCGGCGACAATGTTGGTGTCACGGCTCAATCCATTGACATCACACACTTCGAAGAGGTTGTCCACCTCGTACATCTTGAGAAGGTCAGAAATGGTTTCGCCCTCTTGAACCACGTGTTTCACACCCTGCACTGTGTTGGGGATCCACAACCTGGTGCCGATCTGGATACTGGCTGGATCGGTGATGCCATTCGCTTCCATCAGTTTCTGGGCAGTCAAACCGGCATACTTACGGGCGATGATGGAGGGGTTCTCCCCCTTCTTGACTTCATGGAAGACCAGCTCTCCACCAGCCGAAGGTACCGGGGGCTGGATCGGAGCTTTGCTGGTTGGGCCGGATTTGTTGATTTCACTCTCCAGTTTACTGGCGGATCCCTGGATCCTGGAAAGGTTGGCCTTGGCCCTGGATTCTGATTTTCCTTTCCGGTAGACCTCATTCCCATCAGCGTCAAAAACCACCAGGTCATCCCCCTCGACCCGGATGGAATACCCTTTTCTTCCACTCTTTTTCGCCGGAGCGGAAGCCGGCTCGGAATGCTCACTCTGGACCTGCTGGAGTTCTTCCTCGGTGTAGACCGGAGTTTCTTCATCAAAGGGAACATCCTCACCCTCTTCGGCTGAGATCTCTCCCTCCACCGGAGTCTCCTCCTCCGGGTCGTGAGTGGCGGAAATATCTTGGCTATCGGCCACGGGAAGAACTTCGCTGGTCGATACGGGTTTGGGAGCTGCTTCTGTAAAAAGGGAAGTCAATGCAATTTTGGCGGAAGGTTGGTCTTCCGGCATTCCTGATGTCGAGACCCGATCCGCCTGATGATTCCTGTCAATAGATATAAGCGGGCGTTCCTTGGTCCTTTTTCGTGCAAGAGAAGGAGGAATCAAGGGTTCCGCAGGAGGGTCATCCAAAATTTCCGGCCAGGCATTCAAAAGCGGTATCGGGGCGGATTCAGACAAATCGACTGGCTGAGTGCCCGATGCCTCGACTGGAGGAACTGAGAAGAGATGTGCAAATGGGATGGCGCTGTGGGGAGATTCAGGGTTGTTGGATAGCAGCCCACACAAGCTGGCCACCAGCCCTGTGGTCAAGAGCCCTTTGACGAGACGTAGGGACCCTTTCCCTATCATCCCCTTCATGCGGCTCAATCCGCGGACCCGGGCGCTCAATCCCGGGCGCTCAATGAGGTAGCTGTTATCTTTGAACACGCTATTGATCTTTAAAAACCCAAAGCCCCAAACAGAACAGAAAAAAGTCTAAACGCTTCCAGTTCTATTTGTCAAGGGAAATCTTTGGTCTCTATCTCCTTCATAACACTGAGGTTATGACTTTCAGCCTCGCAATAACCTGAGCCCTACTCCCTTCTTCCCGGCAAGTATACCCCTGTCGCTATGATCGGCATCACTCACAGAAGTCTCAACAGGTTTCAACACTTCACTCACAAATGGGTGTAATCCATAGCAAGAATGAGCTCATTCAGCTGGCCAGCCACACGGTCCCAACCATACAGACTCCTGACTCTCAAGCAACCCTTATCCACAAGCGTGGCCCGGAGAACCGGATCCGACAGGATGCGTTTCATACAGTCCGCAAGATAACCGCTATCCCGTTCAGGAAAGAGGAGACCCGCATCACCCATTACATTGGGGATCTCTCCCGAGGAGCTTCCGATCACGGGAACGCCATGCGCCATCGCCTCCACAAGGACACGTCCAAACTGTTCCTTCCAGCGTGGGGTGGTGACCGAGGGAAGGACCAGGATGTCCATCTGAGAGTAGACTTCGCGTATTCGGGTGGACTCGATCCAGCCCAGCCAGGTGACTGGTACCTGAAGCTCTTGAGCCAGCGTTGCGAGTCGTTTGTGGTCCGGCCCCTCCCCTGCTACCAGTAATCTCACACCGGAAAGCGAGCAGGCCCTGATGAGATCCTCCACACCTTTCTCCGGCACCAGGCGTCCCACATAACCCACCGTGAAGTCTTTCAACTCCCTCTGGGTTTCAACAGCAGGGGGTGCTTCTCCCCTGATGGGCGGTTCCGGGTCAAGATCGACTCCCAGAGGAATCACCCGCCCGACTCCCCGAAAGCCCCGCAGCCGGGCACGTGCCTCGGCCTCTCGATTCAGAAACCATGCACCCTGAGCCTGTGAGAGCACCCAGGACTCCAGCCGACGGAAAGGATAGGGGAGCAGCCGGTCAATGTTCTGGCATGAGAGAAAGACAAAGGGTATCGAATGGTTCCGTGCCCAGCGAAGGAACAAAGCGGACTGGACCGCATAAGGCTCCTCCAATCCAAGGAGGACATCGGGATGGAAGGTTTCGAGGGCTTCAGTCCACCCGGATAAAATTCTTATTGCCGGGTGCCAACCGCCCCATGTCCGGACCGGCTGGTAGGAGATGCCCTCTTTTTCTATGTGGGATTCGCTCCCACACTCCCTCAACACCAGGATTGCATGACCATGATCCCGATGCAGATGTTCCAGGAGGGAGAGGTGCGAGGCGGACTCGGACAGAGCACGCCAAGAGAGAGCAATTCTCATAGAACTTTCGCCAATAAAGATGTCTGGCATCATGCCATGGGAGGGCCTGGAATAGGCCCCCCAGGGCAGATAGAAGATCGCCTGGGTTGTTGGCAAGTGTCCCGGGCCGGTGTCCATTCATCTGGACTTCCATTCTCAGGAGTGGATGCATAGATTCGCATTGGGAGGATTCATGAGCACCTCGGGAAAACGGATTCTGGCCCTGGATGTAGGAGTGGTCCGTGTGGGCACCGCGATCAGCGACCCTCTGGGCTTGACCGCGCAACCAGGTCCCACGCTTGAACGGAAACCTGACTCTTCCTTCTTCGATCAGTTGGAGGAGATCCTTGAACAAGGGCCCGTCTATGAAGTCGTGGTGGGGCTGCCAGTCAGTTTGAAAGGACAGCGGACCGGGAAGTCCTGTGAGGACGTTCTATCACTCCTGGAGGAATGTTGTAAACGTTGGCCACAGGTTGAATGGCACACCTGGGATGAACGATTCACCACCTCGGAGGCCATCCAGACCCTTACCGGCGCGCCCAAAAAGAAACGTCAACAGAAAGGGATCCGTGATCAGATCGCGGCGCAGCTGATCCTGGACTCTTACCTGCGGTCACGGCCAAGGCAATAAGGAAAGAACGAGCCCCTTCTTGCCATCACCCGCTCCCTGATGTCATTCTCTCTCAGACTGACGGGACAAAATTTCCCCCATCATGCGGTGAATGAGTGATTCCCATTCAGGAACATCGATCGGAGGCAATGATGAAGAAGACAGGATATAAACATGGGTTTCTTGTGGTCTGTGTGATCTGTTTGTGTGTGACATCACTGATGGCCGTGGGTGTGGAGGATAACGATGAACCGCCACCCCTTCCGGCTGGTTTCAAATCCTCCTCGGAGGCGCTCCAGGCGGTGGCCGCGGGCAAGGTTCCCCTCATCAGCATCCCCACCAAGCTTCCTGAAGGGGTCACTTCCGAGATGGGCATCGAGTATGGCAAGGTGGGTGACCGAAGCCTGAAACTCGACCTTTATCGTCCCCTGCAGGCCAAGCAGCCTCTACCCCTGATCATCTTCATCCATGGGGGCGGCTGGAAAGGCGGCAACCGTTCCGACATGGCCTTTTACTGCATCACCTATGCGGAGAAGGGCTACATCACCGCCACCATTTCTTACCGTTTCTCGCAGGAGGCCATCTTCCCGGCGGCGGTCAATGATGCCAAGTGCGCGGTGCGATTTCTGAGAGCCAATGCCCTCAAGTTTGGCATTGATCCCAACAAGTTCGCGGTCAGTGGGAACTCGGCGGGAGGGCATCTCTCGATGATGGTGGGTTTTTCCTCGGATGTTCCCGAGCTCGAGGGAGAGGGAGGAAATCCGGGAGTCAGCAGCCGTGTGCAGGCAGTGATTGATTATTATGGCCCCACGGACTGCACGACTGACTTTGCCAGGAAGCAAAAGGTCCTCAAGGATTTCCTGGGTGGAAAGACTTTTGAAGAGGCCCCCGATCTTTACAAAAAATGCTCTCCGCTCACTTATCTCACAGCGGATGATCCACCGACCTTAGTCATTCATGGGACGATCGATGATATTGTGCCCATCGATCAGGCGGATACGCTTGCGGCGAAGCTCAAGGAGCTTGGGATCCCCTCCATGTATGCCCGTGTCGAGGGTTGGCCGCATACCATGGATCTGGCGGATGCGGTCAACAAGTATTGCCGGTACTATGTGGACAAGTTTCTCGAGCAACATCTGCCGCTACCCCAGTAGAAATCCTCAGGAGGGGCGCGATGGAACGCGCCCCTCCTCAATCACTTTTCCGGTTTCATCTAAAATGCACCTCTGGATGAACTCCTTATGGAGATCCAGATCCACATAGCGTATCATGCTTCAACCTCCTTGATAAAAATTGATGAGGGGATACGGCGGGCATGAGAGGACATCAATCTATCCGCGCTCGAAGCGCAACCGAGTCTTCGCGAGGGCGGCCAGCAAAGCGCACGGGCTCGAAGCCCACGAAAATAATCGGCCTGCCCACCGATCCGTTCTCCTCCCACACCCTCGCTACAAGGTGCTTCCTATTCTTCCACCCCAGTTCAGATCATTCCACCCACTTTCATACTCGCAAGGCACGATGGTATGACCGGTTCGTGGGGAGGTTCGTGAGTCGGGATCGGAATACAAATATGGAGGAGAGGGGACAATCAAGATAACGGATCGTATTTATGGTATCAACGATCCATTCTGGTTTGGACTAATCGGCCCGGACTAAGTTCCATTTGGCTACTGACCAACTCAGCGCTGAGAAGGGTGAAAATAATGTGGCTTCTTAAAACGAAAAGAAGCGTTTTTGTATTAAGTGTGGTAATCTTGATGGCTACTTTAATTCCGGTCATATTTCTTGCGAAGGAAAGAATGATTTCAACTAAAGACGAGATCCTCATTGGTCATTCGCCAATTATTCGCATTGAGGTGACCAGTTGGCATTTTGCTTCTTTTGGTCCATATCATTTTATTGGTGGTCCTAAAGACTGGGTTTTGACTTACAAAGGAGAATATGTGCAAATCAAGAATGGATGGGGGTTTGCTATCGGGAGACTCCGAGTCATATTTATGACGACATATGGAAACCCACCAGCCAATCGGGGCTGAGTCCGGCAGGTGTGGGAGGGAGCCTGTGGAAACATCGGAGCGTAGAATCTCGGTGAAGACTTCGTGGGGAGGGAGGCCCTGGCGCTGGAGGGTCCGGTAGATGGTCATGGGGTTGGCTTGGGAATGGTCGAAGGTGCCACCATTCGCAAGGTACCCCGTGATCACTGTTGCTCGATTGGTGTAGCTGGAGAAAAGCCCCGACCACATGGATCAGGGCATAGGCTTTTCGAACACGCCGGGTGGTGTTGGGATGGTAACTTTCCGCCTGGACCACTCCCTTGGTATTGTATGGAGCAATCGATGCCTCATATTGGACTGAAAAATCGATTTGTTCGCTTGTTGATCATTTATGTTACAGGTCCCTTAACAGGATCCACCATTGGATGCATATCTTACTTCCAGGCATTTAACGGAACCATGAAGTCCGTAGATGTCCAATTGTGGTTACTGAAGGAAGGGGCTATGTGGGGGTTTCTCCTCGGAACAATGATGTCATGGTGTACACTGTGGCCACTCATCTTCCTCGAAGTATCTCTAGTGAATGCTTGGATTATCTTGACAAGCGGGACTGTAATAGGAATGTACTTGCTAACTTTTGAATCGATAAGTGTAACTGGCAGTTTAGCAAATCAGCCTTCTCTGATCGGAGGCATTGTAATGTACATCCTAACAAACTTGTCATATCTGATTGTCGTTTTAGCAAAAGGAGCGCGTCACTCCCCAGAGATACTGTCCTGACAGATTGTCTATGGTTGCTGCTCCAAAAAGATTGATTGCGGAAACCTGAGATGAGAAGAGACCTACTCGGGCGGGTGGAGCGAAATGTTCCAAGTCGGTGTTGGGGTGGGTAATAAGCAGATCTCCTCCTCGAACACACCAGGCAACTTGGCCTGCCGAGTGTCCGCGAGGGTGACGAGGCTGACCTCAAGCCGGTCTCCCACGAGCGCGATCTGGTGCTCACCGACAGTGATGCATGGTTCCTGCTGCTGGATGAGGTAGATCTTCAGAGAGGTCTCCACCTCGGACAACCGTTCAGCCGTGCGCCGGGTGGCCTCCTCCCTCTCCCAGTTTGGTTCGTATTCTCTACCAGCTGGTCTTGAATTCTCCCTCTATCTGGTATACATTATCTATTTATCATGAATTAAGGAGAAATCTGGGGCTGTTCACGTAGCTTCCGGTGTTCCTGATATGTTCAATCGTTCCACCCAGGATGCCATCGCGGCCATGAGCCGTCTGGCTGAGGTTTATGATGGAGGGACAACGCTTCTTTCTGCGGAGGATGTGGCCAAGTCACGCAATCTGCCACGTCCCTTTGTGGCCAAAATCCTGACCACACTGGCTAGAGCAGGACTGGTCACCGCCAACCGTGGCCCCGGTGGGGGCTTTACCCTGGCCAAACACCCACATGAGATCACCTTTATGGATGTCGCGGTCCTTTTTGAACGCGAGGAGCAGGATATCCTCTGCCCCTATGGCCGTGGCCATTGCGGCCATGATGATCCCTGTCCCCTGCATGAGGACCTCGAACAACGCATCAACGCGCTCAAGGATTTCCTGCGCAACACCCGCTTTGATGTGTTCCACGGAAACCACCAGCCTCGGTAAGGATTAAGGCTCAGGGGGAGCCTGCCAACGCCGTGCAAAGTAGAAGATATCCTTGAGGTCCTCACCATCCTCCCCATCAAAATCTGTCGGGTAATCCTGGATGGCCTGACGATCACGCAGAAGAGCCAACAGGTCCAGCGCATCGCACTTCCCATCCAGAACCAGATCGGGAGAGTCGGGTTTGGCGGTGGGGCTGGGTGTGATGGTCTCCGTGGCGGTTGAGGATGGGGTGTCTGTTTCAGTCCCTGTGGGGGAGGAAGTGGGCGTTCCGGTTTCCGTAAACGTTGGGGTTGGAATCGGTGTATCGGTTTCCGTTGCAGTGGGGGTGGAAACCGGTGTTTCGGTCACCATTCCAGTGGGTGTCGGAGTTGGCGGATCAACCAGGGCGACCGGAGCGAAGGCTGTTTTCACCAGGACATCCCCATAGGGATTCCCTTGCCCATCGAGTGTCCATCCCTTGGCGACCACGACATCCTTCCAGATCCGCCGGTAGATGAGCTTGGCCTGGACTACCGCAGCCTGACCTTGAATCCCCGTCAAAGTAAAACGGTACCGTGAGACATCTTCACTGGCGGCCGGGATGAGGGTGTTGCTTTTCTCGCCGAGGGCATCGATGAAGATCACCCGCTCCCGTGTGGTTCCCTCCACATCGCCACGGCCATACAGCACACGGGCGTAGCCTCTTCCTGGGGTCAAACCGTAGTCATCCGGTTCCGGGCCGGTTCCGCCCCATTCAGGCACCAGGTCGGTTCCCTCCACGATCCAGTTGAGGGTTTCACCAAGTTGGGTGGTGGCCGTCACGGAGAGGATGGCATTCCGGGTGGTGAATCCAGTGGGGAAGCTGTGTCCACAGCCACTGTTGATGACCTCAACCCGGGCATGGAGTTCCTCCCCCACCCGGCTGGCATCCACCACGAGATCCACGGCGGATTCCAGCATTTCTTGGGTGGTCCCCTCGAAACGGTGGTTGTGGACCTGCGAGGCGGGCCGGAAGGGACCGCCGACTCCAATCTGTTCCAGGTTTTGATCGGATTTCATATGGCAGTCCAGGCAGCCGATGCCCGCCTGGGCATGAGGCGAGGCAAGCCACTCGGAATAGGTGGTCTGCCCGGGAGGGCTGCCGCTCTCATCAAAATCACCATCGAAATCATGATCCATGTTGTATTCATGGCAGGCGGCGCAGAGCAGGCTGCTGGAATGGAGGGGATTGTAGGCCGCTCTCATCATCGGCTCGATATGGATCACCGCATCATCCAGCGGCCCAAACTGCAGGGCGGTAACGGTCGCACGCAGAAGGGCTTTTCCGAAAAAACCGGTTCGGCCAAGCTGCCCATTTGCCTGAGCAACACGCTCCATTTTATGGCAAACCTCGCAGGACACTCCATAATCATGCGCCAGGCGTTCGATCGATCCCGGGGGGGATTCGGCTGTCGCAGCGGAGAGCTCGGTACGGTCCCAGGGGGCAATGTCCTCTGGCAGTAAAGCGGTCAGGAGAGGGAGGTGGCATTCCGCGCACAGACCCGTCGTGTAGGGGCTGCCCGCATACAGGCTGGTCGAGTCGCGTTTGAAGACATAACCCGGCTGGTCATAGCCGCCACCGGTACCAGTGCCATCATAGAGGTCCCTTACCCAGGTGTTGCTTCCCGCGGTGGCATGACGAGAGGGGGTTCCCCCTGTACCCAGCCACTCGCTGGCGTAGCTGCCATGGCAGGCACTGCAATTGTTGACAGGATGATTGTAAGGATTCTCCAGGTTGGGAGACTGCGGGATGGGGGATAGGTCGATCGTGATGGGTGAGGGTGGATTGGCCGCCGTATAGAAAATCCCGTTATTGTAAAATCCGGGTTTTCCCGCCGTGACTTGTTTTTGTTCACCCAGCGGCAGGTCAAGCTGAAATCCACCTGAGGCATCACTCACCACGGCAGAGGTGGAGGTCTGGATGCGGACACTGGCGGCAACGACAGGTTCATCGGTTCCCTGAACCCGCACAGTACCCGGAACCGGAATGCTCCATGCGGAAGCCGGCAGCCAGACACACATCAGCACCCACATTCCCCGGTACAACAACCGGACAGCCTCTGTCTGTAGAGAGTTTCGCATCAGGATTTCCTCCCGGTTTTCGGTTTTCTAACGTGCGGTGTAGCCTCCATCGACCGGCAGAATCACACCTGTCATCCAGGAGGCCTCCTCAGAGGCCAGGTATACACAGGCATAAGCCACATCATCCACTTCGCCAAAACGACCCATGGGGTACTCAGGAAGCGCCTGTTTGACGAAATCGGGATTACTGATGAGCCCCTCTGTGAGTTCGTTGTGTACCAGGCCAGGACAGACACAGTTGACACGGATCTTCTTCGGAGCCAGTTCGACCGCCAAAGAGCGTGTGATCTGGATCACTGCCCCCTTGGTGGCTGAATATAAGCTATTGCTGCGGATGCCGATCATGCCCACGATTGAACCAATGTTGAGGATGTTGGCGCATTTGCCCTTTCGAAGTTCAGGAAGGGCGGCCTGGGACATTCGGTAAAGACCTTTCACATTCACCGCGAAGAGATTTTCGTAAAGGTCTTCGGGGGTCTTTTCGATCCCGAGAGCGGCATAGATCCCTGAATTGTTCACCAGAATATCAATCCCTCCGAGCACCCGGACAGCTTCGGCGGCAATCGTCTCAGGGCCATCCGGGGAAGTAAGATCGGCGGCGAGGAAGTGGATTCGTTCCGATTGCGCGGCAGTTTCCTCCAGGGGTGCAGACCTGCGCGCGGAGATCAGGACCTCGCAGCCCTGTTCCGCGAATCTCAGGGCGATGGCTCTGCCGATTCCTGTACCTCCCCCCGTAATAATGGCGCGTTTTCCAGCCAGGCGCATGTCTTCTCTTCCTCCAATCGGTTGATTTCTAACTCCGGATCGGCTCCAGGGGAGCGGGATTAGGGCAGGGATGTGGCAGGAAGACCCGTGGAGCAGCCCAATGAACCGCGTTGGTGATCACACGCAGGACATTTTCATCGTAATAGATGGGGAAGGTCTCATGGCCGGGCCTGAAGTAGAAGATGCGTCCATGCCCACGTTCCCAGGTACAGCCGCTGCGGAAGACTTCCCCCCCCTCGAACCAGCTCAAAAAGACGATCTTTGCGGGGGTTGGAATATCAAACCGTTCTCCATACATCTCGGTATGAGGGAGTTCGAAGTACTCTCCCAATCCCTGGGCGATCGGATGGGATGGTTCGACCACCCAGAGCCGCTCTTTCTCACCCGCCTCACGCCAACGCAGGTTGCAGGTGGTTCCCATCATGCGCCGGAAGATCTTGGAATGATGACCGGAGTGGAGGGCGATCAATCCCATACCCTCGAGTATCCGGGGTTGGAGTTTGTCGACCAGGGCATCCTGAACTTCCCCATGTGCCATGTGACCCCACCACAGGAGGACATCGGTGGATTGGATCACCTCATCGGTCAGACCGTGTTCCGGTTCATCCAGTGTAGCGGTTCGCACAGTCAGGCCCGGTTGCTGGCGCAGGTGTGAGGCGATGGCTCCATGAATTCCCTCCGGGTAGACATTGCCGACCCTTTCTTCGAGTTTTTCGTGACGGTACTCATTCCAGACAGTGACGCGAAGGTTGTTGTTCATGGTATGGATCCTTCCCAAAAGCAGTGAAAGGGAGATTCTCACACGACCGGGCGTCCTTCACAAGCAAGTGCGTTACGTTCCTTGGTTCGAGATCAAGGGTCTGATAAGATGGGGCCATGAACCGGTTAAGAATTCTGATCTTGTGCACGGGAAATTCCTGCAGGAGTCCGATGGCCGAAGGACTGCTCAAGCGGATGGCCGCAGAAGCAGGGCTCCAGGGGATCGAGGTGCGTTCGGCGGGAACCTTGACCGGCGGGGGATCGGCAGCCTCGGAGGGGGCTATCCAGGCCTCCCGCGAAGTGGGGGTTGATTTATCCAGGCATCGTTCCACTCCACTCACCCATGAATTGATCTCCTGGGCGGACCTGATTGTCTGCATGGAGAATTACCATGTGACCATGGTGGTCGACCTGGCGGCCTCCGCCTCGGCGAAGACTCATCTGCTGGGAGAATATGGCTCACTGGAGGATTCCCTGGAGATCCCCGACCCGGTGGGTTTGCCATTATCCTTTTACCGTCAGTGCCGTGACCGTATGCAGAATTGCCTGCAGGGATTGCTGAAGCACCTTCCCGAAATCCAGAACCGCTGGGATACCATCTTTGTGGGCAGCGACCTGGTGGGAGCCGAGCTGAAAAAGAGTCTTCTTGAGCACCTTCAGGAAACGGGACGCAAGGTTCAGGATTGCGGGCCAGTCGGAAATGCCTCCCTGGATGATCTGGGAGCGGTGGTG
This sequence comes from uncultured bacterium, assembly GCA_964481775.1. GTDB lineage: Bacteria > Hinthialibacterota > Hinthialibacteria > OLB16 > OLB16 > OLB16. The sequence goes on from CAYZUX010000025.1 coordinate 24,497, forward strand.
GATGTCGGGCGCCGCGTGGGGGGCCGTCTGGCCCGGTTCGGAATTCTGGTGGGTATTTCAGGAATCGGGATGTCGATTGCCGCGAACAAAATACCTGGTGTCAGGGCTGCTTTATGTCCCAACACTGAGTATGCCATCCTCAGCCGTGAGTTGCATAACGCCAATGTTCTGTGCCTGAGCGCGCGTGCATTGGATGTCAGCTCAGCAAGGGAGATAGTCGATGCCTGGCTGGCCACTGATTATACAGGAGGGGAAGACAATCCCCGCGTGGCCATGTTCGAGCGGCTGGAATACCATTTCCTCACCCGGTAAAGAGGCCATGCCACATCCATCCAGAATCATCACGCTGCTCGTAGTTGGTCTCTGGTTTTGTCCGGTATTCGGACAAGAGGCCATAAATATAACTTCAGCCTCTGGAGAGATTCAGACCATCCTTGGTCTCATCCGTGAGAAGAAATGGCAGGAAGCGCTTGAAAGGGTCGAGCCTCTGGCGAAGGCCTCACCCGACTCGGAACAGGTCCTCCTTTTCCAGGTGGCCATCTTCCAGGGCATGGGACGTCACGAAGAGTGCCAACAAAAGGCCCAGATCTTTCTGAGCAAGTATCCATCCTCAACCACGCGTGATCAGGTCCTGTATTTATCCGCCACGTCCCTTTATCAGAGCGGAAAGAAACAGGAAGCCATCTCCCAAATTGAGACTGTGGATCAGAGCACCAAGGATCCCACACTTAAAAAGAACTCCGCCTTTCTTCTTACCCGGTGGAGAGCGGAGGTGAACCGGATCGGATTCCGCCTGGGAGGCACTCCCCCCACAACCCCTGAAGACAAGGAAAGGATCAAGCAGGCTGGATTGAGAATACTCAAGATGGCTCTGGAAGACTACTTCAGGGTGAATGGCCAGTATCCTGCGCAACTCCAGGCCTTACTTGAAGGAACACCCCCCTACCTGAGAACCCTTCCCGAGGATCCAACCAATCCTGGCAAGACCTATGAATACATCCAGGAGGGTGAGGGGTATCGTTTCCCCGCGGAATGAGCAGAACCCTTTCTTTCATGGGCTGGCGGATTCTCCTGGTTTTCTCGCTGGCCGGGGTGTCATCCTCCTACGGCGATCAGGTCCGGTATGCCTGGTTTGAAACCCGTCAGAACCTGGTCACTTCGGCCTCCGCAGAGATAGTTAATCGTTTGAAATCAACAGGCCTGGATGGAGTGGTGGTTCCAGCGGTTGTGGATGGGAGGTCCTGGTATCCGAGCCAGCTCTTACCCGGTCCTGCCACCACTACCGAGAATCTCAAGTTGACACGCTTCTTTCATGTCAATGGTTTGGGCTTGGCGGTTTATTTCCAAACCTTTATTCATGGGGGGAATCCCAACGAATCCAATCAGTTGATCAAGACCCATCCCGATTGGCTCTCCTCGGATTGGAGAGGGGTTTCCATGGAAACCCTTATATCCGGAACCATAGCGGAACCATCCACCCTGGATGGATACTTTCTTGATCCGGGATTACCACGCACGAAAGAGTTCCTGCTGGCGCTCATTATCGAAGCGGTGCAGGTTCTGCAACCGGATTGGGTGATCCTCGATCATGTCCGCTACCCGATCCCCTCCCCCTGGGCCAAACGGGATCTCCCACACGGACAACCCTATGGTTTCCATCCTGTTCCAAGGAAGGCTTTTGAGGCTGATTATGGGGTGGATCCTGCTGTCTTTATTCATGATGCATCAAAATCCGTGACTGCATTGGGAGAGGAAGAGGCAAACCGCTTGCGGAGAGATTGGGACAGACGGCGTGCGGATGAAATCAATACCTTTATCAGGAGTGTCCAGAGCCAGTTGAGGAGCAATCATCCCTCCTGCCGATTCGCTGTCGTGGGTTACCCCGATCCAGTTCAAGCACGCGAGGAACTCTTTCAGGACTGGCCCCGCTGGATTCGCGAGGGACTCGTGGATGCGGTCATCCTGCCTGATAACGCTGCGGACAGGAGCACCACGGAGGTTCTGGGCCTTCTTTCCAGCGACTTGCGCGGAAAAATCTGGATTTCCTGCTCCACTAATGTTCCAGGAAACGGCATGGAATCTCGTCTGAGATCGATTTCAGGGCAACCCGGTGTGATCCTGTTCGGTGGTCCAGGCATCGATTCGAGCCGTGAACGAGCAACTGTGAAAACCACACCACCAGCCGCGTGGCAGCCTACCCCCCCTCAGGAAGCTCTGTCACTTCCTCCCATCGAAAGCGAAGAAGCTCCTCAAGAAGCTGAATCAAGTGGGACATCCTGGCCGGTGCTGAATGAGAGGGAGCCGGCAGTGTTGATGGCAAAGGCTGAGTTTCCTCCAGGCCAGATACGCGCTTTGTATGCTTTCCAGCCGGATTCATCGCCCTTTTCCGGCCTTACCCCGAACCAGATCGCTCTCAAGGTGAAGGATCTCGGCTTCAATGCGGTTTTTGGGGGTTCCTCCTCACCGGCGATTCGCCGTGCACTCCAGATCGCTGGAATCAAAAGGTTTGCTGAGATACCGCTGTTTGTGGGTGAAAAGCATTGGCAGCGCGATCCAGGCTGTCAGCCGGTGGCCCGCAGCGGACGCAAGGTAAAAAAACAGGGGTGGTATGCTCCAGTCTGTCCGAACACCGAATGGCTGCGTAAGGAGAAACTCGAGACGATACTTCGATTGGTTAGAGATCAGGATATCGATGGAGTCTGGCTGGACTTCATCCGTTATCCTGTTTTTTGGGAGGAAGTTCCACCCTTCCTGGTGGATACCTGTTTCTGTCCGGTGTGCCTGGCAAAGTTCGAACAGAAGACGGGTCTAAGGCCAGTGGGAAACTCGACACAGGAAAAGGCGGAATGGATCCTCAAACAGTCTGCCGATCGCTGGTACCGTTTCCGCGCGGACTGCATCCTGGAATATGTGCGCACTGTTACGGATGAGGTGCATAAGGCCAAACCGCAAGCAATCGTCGGGGCTTTTGTCCTGCCATGGCGGCAGGATGAGTACGAACAAGGTCTGTACCGAATCGCTGGTCAGGATCTTGAGGGATTCAGCACGAGTGTGGATGTCCTCTCTCCAATGCTCTATTTCCACGAGTTAGGACGCCCCGCGACTTGGGTATCCGAAAGGGTCTCGGAACTTTACCAAAAGTTAAATGTGCCCATCCTTCCGATCGTCCAATGCTTCGATCTTCCCAAGCCCATTCCCCCTGAAGACTTACGGACCGCATTATCCCAAGGCCAGGCAGCTCCCTCCAAAGGAATCATCCTCTTCAGTCAGAAACATCTGGAGACCACCCGTAGGTGGCAGCTCATCCAAGAGGTGCTGAAAAAGTAACGGCTATCGTATTCCCCTGATCCGTTGAACCCCCAGGCTGTGTGAAGTATCCTTCTCCCTTTCCGGAAATCAGGAGTCACTTTGACATGGTTTGTGCTGAGGAAGTGGGAATCAAGACCGCTGAGTTGTCTACCCTTGCAGAGCAGGTGCTCGCTCCGAATTATGGAAAACGAATCGGGACCGACATTGCTTTTGTAAGGGGGAAAGGTCCCTGGCTGTATACACCCGAGGGGGAAAAGTATCTCGATTTCCTGGGTGGGATCGCGGTGTGTTGCCTGGGGCACTGCCACCCGAAGGTTACCCAGGCGATCCAGAAACAGGCTGAAACCTTAGTTCATATTTCGAACCTTTTCCTTATTGAGCCTCAAATCTGTCTTGCGGAACTCCTTGTGGAGCGCACCTTCGCGGACCAGGTCTTCTTCTGTAACAGCGGTGCGGAAGCCAACGAGGCCGCCCTGAAACTGGCCAAGAAAATCGCCCAGGACCGTGGCGAGTATCAACGTTATGAGGTGGTCAGTCTCCAGGACTCCTTTCATGGCAGAACCATTGCCACCCTTTCGGCCACCGGTCAGAGCAAGCTCCATGAGGGATTCAAGCCTCTACTGCCGGGATTCAGTTATCTGCCTCCCAACGATGTGCAAGCCGCCGAAGAGATGATCGGAGACCGTACCTGCGCCGTGATCGTGGAACCGATCCAGGGTGAAGCGGGAGTGTTTCCGATTGCCGACGAATACCTCCGCCTGCTACGTGAATTGTGTACGGAACGCGGGGTGGTGTTGATCCTCGATGAAATCCAATCCGGGATGGGACGGACCGGCAAATTCTTCGCCCATGAATACGCCTGCATTGAGCCAGACATCGCCACTCTTGCGAAGGGACTCGGGAATGGGGTGCCCATCGGGGCGATGCTGGCCAAACGGGAAATCATGCAGCATCTGACGGCGGGCAGCCATGGCAGTACTTTCGGTGGCAATCCTCTGGCCAGCGCCGCGGCATATGCCACTCTCAAAACCCTTTTCGAGGAGAACCTTCTTGAAAGAGTCGCCGACCTTTCAGAGGCCCTGTTCCGTGGAATCAAAGATCTGAAGAAAAAATATCCACGCCGGATCAAGGAAGTGCGTGGACGAGGACTGATGGTGGGCATCGAGTTTGAGGATGCCACTCCCATTCATCAAGGCTTGCTGGCACGCAGGATAATCACCAATTGCGTCCGTGGAAAAACACTGCGTCTGCTCCCGCCTTATATCATCTCCAAGTCCGAGGTCGCCTTGTTCCTGGCTGAGCTGGGCTCCGTGCTAGAGGAGACGGCTGGATGAGTACGAATCGATTGAAAGGGCGTGATCTGCTTTCCATTCTGGACCTCAACCGTGAAGAGGCCGAAGAGATTCTTTATCTGGCGAACCGGGTCAAGCGCGCGCCGGGAGACTTCAAACAAGCTCTTTCCGGCCAGGTCATGGCGATGCTGTTCGAAAAACCCTCTCTGCGTACAAGGGTCACTTTTGAAAGCGGCATGTTCAGCCTGGGGGGAACGGCCATCTATCTCTCGCAGGACCAGGTGGGCATGGGCAATCGTGAGTCTGACTGTGATGTGGCCCGCAACCTGACCCGGTGGGTCCAGGTAATCGTGGCACGGACTTTTTCCCACAAAACCATCGTTGAGCTGGCACGCGAGGCAACCATCCCCGTTGTTAATGCTCTTTCAGATTGGGAACACCCCTGCCAGGCACTGGCGGATTTCCAGACCATCCGTGAGTGCTTTGGAGATCGCAAGGTGACCATCACCTTCGTGGGCGATGGAAACAATGTCTGCCATTCCCTGGTACTGCTGGGAACCATGCTTGGTTACCAGATGCGTGTGGCCTGTCCGCCAGGTTATGAGCCGGATGCCGGAATCCTCCGGAAAGCTTCGGAATTCGCGGATGTTTCCGGCGGTTCGGTGGAAATGGGCCACAATCCCCGCGAGCTCGTGAAGGGGACCCATATCGTGTATACAGATGTCTGGACCAGTATGGGACAGGAAAAAGAACGTGAAAAACGCTTGCGCGATTTCCAGGGTTTCCAGGTCAACATGGACTTGATGCGGCTGGCTGACCCCGAGGCACACATGATGCACTGTCTCCCCGCACACCGTGGCGAGGAGATCAGCGCGGAGGTCATGGACAGTGCCCAGGGGATTCATTACGACCAGGCAGAGAACCGCCTGCATTCCCAGAAGGCCCTGTTGCTCCAGTTACTCGGAGGAGTGTGATGAAGGTTGCGGCACCTTTCAAACCCAAACGCACTTTGCTGCGGCTTCTCTGGTTGACCGCCTATACAGCCTTCATGTATCTGCTCATCAAGGTGAGCGGGAAGATCAGGGCCTAAACTCGGAGTAGCGAACTCATTCGCCTTGTTGAACCAGTCAACCCTTTTTTGTGACAAAAGGCGAATGAATTCGCTACTCCGGCATCCTCAATACTTCCTCCCCAATACCTTCGACTCAAACAATCCACAAGCCACACCAATCCCGCTGACCACTGCATCCAGCAGATCCACTGGCCAGGCTCGAAGCGCGAACCACCACCCCTTTTCCTTGCCAAGGTGCTCGATCCAGGGCCAGGAGAGGTAACCGTAACCCCCCAGAACGACCAGAACCAGAATCAGACCGGACAGTTTGATCAGAGGCCCGCCCCACAGTGATCCCAGAAGGAAACACATCGAGCAGAAGAGGAGAAAGACAAAGGGTAAGCGCATCATCGCGCCTCGTGAGTGGGTTCCGAATGAGGTCCCTTTACGATGGAAACCCGATTCTTTCTGACGGACGAGGAGCTTGGCCAGATCCCGGCTGCGGTGGAACTGATTGCGGATGAAATCCCGGAAGGTCATACGCTTGTTATGGATGACCTCCAAGCTCTTATCGAGGAGGATTTTGCCCCCGGCAGTGATGATGTTCTGCCCAAGGCTACGGTCTTCCACGCTGGGTTTGTGGATGTTCTGATCGAAACCCCCACACTCGAAAAAGAAGTCTCTCCTGACTGCGGTCACGCTGGTGTAAGTCGTGTTGATCCAGGAAGGGAGTTGGGAGAGGACATAACGGTTGTAAAGATTTTTATATTGGGAAAAAAAGTTTGAGTGCGGGCATTGGCGGGAGAAGATTCCCTGCACACATTCACAATCATTTCCTTCAAAAGCTTTCCGGACACCGCTGATAAGGCCTTCTGGAAGCCATACATCAGAATCGGTGAAGAGCACCACGGGAGAGCTGGCCAGACGGGCACCCTCGGTACGGGCCATCGCGGGGCCGACATTCATCGGTAACCGATGGTGGCGTGCCCCCAGTTCACGGACCATATCGCTGATATCTTCGGTCGAACCATCATCCACCACGATGACTTCAAGGGGACTCTCTTTTTGCCGCCGGACTGTCTCTAAGGTCCGCCGGAGAGTCCGTGAGCCATTGAAGACCGGGATAACGACAGAAACACGGAGCTGCGGCTTCATGGAATGCATCTTAGCAGAGGGAGTTGCGAATGGCCTATCCGAAGAGATAATAGAACTCCGGCAATCCCCGGTCCATCAATGACATTAAAAAGAGGGGGAGGATATTCGAGTGTCTCAAAACTATCTCAATGATCTTTTTGACCTTCAGGGAAAGGTGGCCGTGCTGTTCGGGGGCACGGGCGAGTTAGTCAGCGCGATCGCCACCGGCTTCGCAGGCGCGGGAATGAAGATTGTGCTGGGAGGACGTGACCCGGAGAAAGCCCGGCGCCGGATCGAAGGAATCCAGACTTTATACCCGGAAACCGAGGCAATCTTCTGTCCCGCTGAGGTCAACAACCGTGATGAAATCCTCGGAACCCTCACTACCACCCTTGAGCAGTTTGGACGCGTGGATGTCCTGGTGAACGGTGCGGGAGTCAATTCCCCAACCCCATTTCTGGAGATCACGGATGAGGAGTTCCTGCGGATCCTTGAAATCAACCTGCATGGAGTGATTCTGGCATGCCAGGTTTTTGGGAAACACTTTCTCGAAGCCGGTCATCCAGCCAGTATCATCAACATCGCCTCGATTTCCTCACGGGTTCCACTTTCGAAGGTGTTCACCTACTCAGCCTCCAAAGCGGCGGTGTTGAATCTCACTCTCAACCTGGCACGCGAGTGGGCGCCCCACGGAATCCGGGTAAATGCACTTACACCAGGATTCTTCCCGGCCGAACAGAACCGCAAGATCCTGACTCCGGAACGGACCCGGCAGATCCTGGGGCAGACTCCCATGGGACGTTTTGGAGAGGCTCCTGAATTGGTGGGCGCCGCCCTGCTCCTGGCTTCAGCAAAGGCCGGATCTTTCATCACGGGGGCTGACCTGGTTGTGGATGGCGGATTTTCAGCGATGAAGTTGTAACTGCCCAAGAAAGGATTCGCCCACAGGCTGATCACAAGCAGTCCGCCCCCGAACCCTGACTGGCTCGGGGGCGGATTTCAAACACAAGGTGGGTCACGCGTCGCTAACCCACCTGATTTCTCTCATCAGTTCCAGATCGCTGGCAATGTATTGGTCTGGGGTGGAGGTGCTGTCTGGGGTACCGCTGGAGCGGGCGCTGGTGCCGGAGCTGGCGCTGGAACTGTTGAAGCTGTCGATACGGAAGGATGCACTGGACCGAGAACTACCTCCAATGGCTGGTTGGCTTTTGCTATCGCCTCCTGCACCTCTTCTGGAGTCAAGTTCTCCACCCGCTGGGAAATGACCTCTGGTTTGCCCAACTCCACAGTCCGGTTCCTTCCCGCGCCTTGCCTTGGACCAAATGGATTTCCGCCTACCGGAGCGGTTCCACAATAATAGGGGTGTTTGGACTCGATGACTTGCTTGGCCTTCGGGTAACGGACAAGGACCGTGTATTGTTCCACCTTCTTGTCGGGAATCTGGACCGTGTAAGGTTCCTCGACCTGGTAAGCCACCTGCTCGGTGTAGGGAACTTTCACGGTGTATGGAACCTGGACCTGATATGGGACTTTGACCACATAGGATTCCTCAACCTGGTAAGTTTCCTGGTCGGTGTAAGGAACTTTCACGGTGTAAGTCTCCTGGTCTTCGTAAGGAACACTCTCCTTGTAAGGAACCTTCACGGTGTATTGCACCGGCTCCTCATAGGGCACTTCCACCTCATAGGGGACCTTGACGGTATAAGTCTCCTCTTCTGTGTATGGGACTGTCTCCGTATAGGGAATCTGGACCTCATAAGGAACCTGAATCTCTTCTTTCACAAGGCGGGTTTTAGGCACCCGTTCGACCACGGGAACCTGAACCTCATAAGGAACTTGCTCCTCGTAAGGAACATAATCGGTGTATTCAACCGGTTCCTCATAGGGAACATGAATCACTTCGGTGCGGGGAACCTGGTAGGTCACCACTTCCTCGTCGGTCTCGATTGAGGTGTATGGGACCTGTTTCTCGAAGGGGATCTGAACCTGGTACTTCTGGCGTTCCCAGTCACGGACCTTGGCGTTATAGGGCTTGGAGACCCGAACCGGGCAGCCATCCCGGCATTCCACTGAACACCGATAGAGTGTGACATCTTTCTCGGTGGGTACCCAACGGCGGCGGGTCTCTGTCCGGTAATCGGTCTCAGTACGGTACTTGGTGACTTCACGTTGCTTGGGAACGACCTTGGTGCGGTCCTCATAAACAATCTTCTCTTCCGGGCGTGTCTTTGAAACCAGCTTTACTCTGGTTTCAGGACGCATCCTCTGGACTGTGTCCATGCGCTGTTCAGTCTTGGTGCGGACTACCTCTTCATATTCGGTGACAGGTTTTTCACGATATTCAGTCCGGTAACGTGTTTCAGTGCGAGTACGTGGTTCCTCACGTGTTTTCTGGATCGGCCGGGTACGGGTCTCCTCGCGGTAACGTGTTTCCTTGCGTGTCCGCTGCTCCATCTTGGTCCGCGGTTCCTCGCGGACCTTCTCCACATCCTTGTACCGGGTCACTGGCCGGGTGCGGGTTTCCTCGCGTTCTTTCGGCACTGGACGTGTCTTGCTGACCAGCCGGGTACGTGGCTCTTCCTTTTCACGGGTTTCGGTCTTGTAACGGATTTCTTCCTTGTAGCGGGTTTCAGGGCGATACCGTGTCACCAGCTGGGTGCGGGTTTCGGTCCGGGTTGTGGGGATCTCACGGGTGCGGGTTTCGGTCCGGGTTGCCCAGATGATCTCCTCGCTCGACTTCAGGAGCGCACAGATCATATCATTCGCCCCACGACGAATTTCCTGTTTTGGAGGGGATGTATCTTGAGCGGATGCCAAGTATGGTGGGAAAAAGAAAACGGCCAGAAAGAGACCGAGTATGCGGGGAAGCATCGCATAATCCTCCAAAAACGATTTTTTTTCTCCCCCTTAACCAAGTCTAATACTACCCTGACATCACCCTAGTATCAAGACTCAGGCTGTGCTCAAACTGTGAATAAACTGAACTAAAGCGTTTACTGAACCGGTTGTGACAGCCACTTCAGAAATAATTGGCAATCCCCATACCGGTTCTTACATTATCGACAATCCCTGAGGTTTCTTGCATGGTTTCTTTGTTATGGCAGCAAGATGGTCCTGATGAGGGGAATGGCCCTATCAAGGCGTTCTGGTGCGTGGTACTGTCACGATCTGAATGGGAGATGATAGTGCTGGAAAAGAGGTGAATGTGTTGGAGAAAGAGGTTTTACCCGAATTGTTGTTTCCGGAACCTTTGGTTCTGGGTGAATGGACAGTCAACTCCCGCCTGTTTGTAGGAACAGGGAAATATCCGGATTTTGAGACCACGGAGAAGGCTTTGGAAGCATCCGGAGCGGAGATCGTCACCGTCGCCATCCGCCGTGTCGATTTCGCTGCTCCAGATCACCTTTTGAATCATGTCGATCCTGCACGTTACAAAATTCTTCCTAATACGGCGGGGTGTTTCAACGCACGGGATGCCATCCGGATCGCCCACCTCTCCCGCGAGGCCTGTGGACACAACCTGGTCAAACTCGAAGTCTTGGCCGATGAAAAGACTTTGCTTCCAGACCCAGTCGCCACTCTGGAGGCCGCCCAAGAGCTGCTTAAGGAAGGCTTTTTTGTGATGGCGTACACTTCCGATGATCCCGTCATGGCCAAAAAGCTGGAAGATGCGGGAGTGCCTGTAGTCATGCCGGCCGGTGCACCAATCGGCTCCGGACAAGGAATCTTGAACCAGAATAACATCAGAATCATTCTGGAACGTGCCCAAGTCCCGATCGTGGTAGATGCGGGTGTGGGAACTGCCTCGGATGTTTGCCAAGCGTTCGAACTGGGGTGCGCAGCGGTCTTGCTCAACACAGGGATTGCCGGAGCCAGGGATCCGATCCGCATGGCGGTGGCGATGAGGTATGCGGCGGTGGCAGGCCGGAATGCTTTTCTGGCGGGGCGGATACCCAAGAAGCTTTACGCGACCGCAAGTTCGCCCCAGCTTGACAGATAACGCATCAGGAGCCTTGATGTGATGCCAGGCTCCATCTTTCTCTACAACGGAAAAGTCCGCTCACTGACTGAAGTTGATCCCTGTGCGGAGGCGATTTCCATTTGCAATGGGAAAGTGCTCCGCCGGGGAAGGAGTGATTTTGTCCGAGAAAACCTCCCCACCCCTGTTCTCGAGATCGACCTTCAGGGAAAAACTGTTCTCCCCTCTTTTTCGGATAATCTGGGCTGTTTAGGACGTGAAATAGCTGCTCGCTCCTATTTGGACCTGTCTTCAGCCAGGAGTATGCCTGAAATTTTTGCCCTGATTGAACAGGCCACACGAAAAGGAGGGATGGGGGGCTGGATCACAGGATTTGGCTGGAATAAGAGTCAATGGGGGCAGCAGCGCTTTCCACACCGGGCCGATCTCGACCTGGTATCTCCTCATCATCCTGTTGCTTTGTTGAGTGCGGATGGGCGAGTCGCCTGGGTAAATTCGGCTGGATTGAGTCAATCAGGTATCCGTTTGGAGACACCCGACCCTCCCGGTGGTGAGATTCAACGCGACCCTATCACCCGGGCAGCAACAGGGATTCTCCTGGAAAAAGCTGTCACTCTGATTCATACCCTTCATCAACGCCCCTCCCCCCAGGAAGCACAGAAAGCCTTGAGGGAAATAGCTGGGCATTACCATTCCCTGGGAATCACATCGGTCGGTTCTTTTGAGTCATTGAGTGATTTCAGAGTCATACGGGACCTGGTGAGGTCCAGTGATTTACACCTTGATTTAACCTGCCATGTCAGCTGGCCTGAGTGCGAGGATTTGATCAGAGAAGGAAGTCAGGCAGGACAGATCATCAATGGCCTCCGGATTGGCGGAGTCTGGTGTTCAGTGGATGGAGCCCTGACCTCACAGACTGCATGGATGAAGGATCCCTATGTGGCCGATTGGGATAAACACGGTGTCCTTATTACTCCGGAAAACGAACTCAGGCAGATGGTCCCATGGTGCCTTGAACACCAGTTTTCTCCCATTCTTCAGGCCTCAGGAGATGCAGGATGCCATCTCGCACTCCAGGTTCTCCACACCGACTATCCACGCCAGGGCAAACTTCGAGCCTTCATCGCTCATGGAGACCTGGTGCAAGAGAAAGATTTACACTTCCTTGAAAAAATGAACCTCGGGCTAATCACCGATCCCCACAGAATCCATCGTGACAGAGAAGCTGGAGAAATGTGTTGGGGTGCACGGTGGCAAAAAGCTTTGGACCTCAAGGCCTGGAAAGAGAGGGGGGTTCACCTTCACTTTGGATCTTCCGGCTCAATTCATCATTGGAGCCCCATGAAAGCCCTCTCTTCTTCATTGACCCCGAGAACAAGTCAGGAGCGGCATCCTCCCATTCAAGCAGAGGAGGGATTGGGAGCATTGATTCATCCACTCTGTTTTCAGGACGGGATTGAATTGGGAAGTGGAACGCTATCCCCAGGTCAGGATGGTAATCTGGTGGTTTTATCCGGAGATCCTTTTACCACCGCACCGGCAGAGATCGCATCGATTCGAGTCGAGATGACCGTATTTCATGGTGAAATTGTCTATCGCTCCAATCAAGGCCCCGAAATGAGATAACCAAGCGGCATCAGATTTCGCTTGCATCAGGCTTGCACCAGGTGTAAAATCCTTCGAATTGTCAGATAAGCAGAGTATCCAGTATTGATCAAGAAATAAGACTAGGAGGTCTGAGTACCTCGCTTGTGGGAGTAAGTTTATGCCAAAAGTCCTCGTCGTAGATGATGCAGCCTTCATGCGGGTTACCCTGAGGAATGTTCTGGCACCAGCAGGATTCGTGGTGGAGGAGGCGGCCAATGGGGCAGAAGCGGTTACCCGTTACAGTGAGGTCAGCCCGGATGTCGTGACAATGGATATCACCATGCCTGAGAAAGACGGGATAGAAGCGACGAAGGAGATCATGGCCTTGGATCCGAACGCTCGTGTGGTCATGGTCAGCGCCCTCGGACAGGAAAAAATGGTGAAGGATGCCATCCTTGCTGGCGCCAAAGATTTTATCGTGAAACCCTTTCAGCCCGACCGGATTCTCAGCGCTCTGAACCGGGTTCTTTCGTAGCTCATTTTGTGGATTGACCTGGAGACAAATGGATGACCCTTCCATGAAAGACTCCTGTTTGCTTTTGCAGACCGGAATCTTGCATTGGAAATACCATGGAAGGACTTCCCAAAGGGAGATTGTTGCGCCAAACTAATTTCAAGGTCGTTGGGAAGAGAGACACTTCCAATCCCTGTCAGTAAAAAAGGGGGAGAGGGAGGTCAGTCCCAGCGGGTGAGTCTCATTTCAGCCATCCAACTACGAGGAGGCCGCTTGCGGCATGGAGCTCGCGAAAACACTCAGCCAAGAGTTGGTAAGATACCTTCCACTCCCTGAACCCATCATCCTTTCAGAAGAGACTCCCATCACAGAAGCCATAAAAAAGATGCAGGAAGAGCGCCGCGGTTGTGTCCTGGTCGAAAAAGGTGGAAAACTTGTCGGCCTGGTCACCGAAAGGGACATTCTGGTCAAGTATATCGGAAACCTTTCCGGCACTTTTTTCACCCTGAAGGAAGTGATGACTGCCACACCCACCACATTGCCCCCGGATGTCTCACTGGAAAAAGCCCTCCAGGTGATGACTGAAGGAGGATACCGCCATGTTCCGCTGGTGGACTCCGAGAACCGGATCCTGGGTGTTGTCGCAGCACGGAACATTGTCAGCTACATTGCTGAGCATTTCCCCGCCGAAGTGTTTAACCTCCCCCCTCGGCTTGAACAAAAATTGGAATCTCCCGAAGGTGCCTGAGTCATTGACACGGATGGAACCTCGGATGTGAAGGAGAATTCAGTTGGCCACAACGATTGAGATCCCTGAAGTCATGCGTAGCCGTAATGCTGTTCTGCAGGAGTTGGATCAAGCCGTCATCCGTTTCGCAGGCGACTCTGGAGATGGGATGCAGCTGACCGGAACCCAGTTCACCAATACCAGTGCGGTGTTCGGAAATGATGTCAGCACCTTGCCAGACTACCCCGCCGAAATCCGTGCCCCGGCAGGCTCGCTTCCAGGAGTCAGCGGGTTTCAGCTGAACTTCAGTAACCATGATATCCGGACCCCTGGTGATCAACCCAATGTCCTGGTTGCGATGAATCCCGCCGCACTGAAGGTCAACCTGGGGGACCTCGAGCCGGGTGGGTTATTGATCGTAAACGAGGATGCTTTCGATAAGGCGGGACTGGAAAAAGCCGGTTATGAGGTCAGTCCGCTGGAGGATGGGAGCCTGTCGGCTTACCGGGTGATCTCCATACCGCTCACCACCCTCACCCTCAATGCGGTCATGAAGACCGGGCTGAACCGTAAACAGGGGCAAAGGTGCAAGAACTTCTTCGCCCTGGGTGTGGTGTACTGGGTGTTTGACCGTCCCCTCGACCACACCCTCAGGTGGATTGAGGCCAAGTTCGGCAAGAACGCCATGCTCTTGGAAGCGAATCGTGCTGCCCTCCTGGCAGGCTACAACTATGCGGAGACCACCGAGGTCTTCACAACCCATTACCAGGTACGGAAAGCCCGTCTGGCGCCTGGGCGGTACCGGAATCTAACCGGTAATGAAGCCCTGGCATTGGGCTCGGTGGCTGCCTCGGTTCATGCCGGACGTGACCTGTTTTACGCCAGTTACCCAATCACTCCCGCCAGCGATGTCCTTCACGAGCTTTCCCGTTACAAACGTTTTGGAGTCAAGACATTCCAGGCCGAGGATGAGATTGCTGCAATCGGTGCAGCCTTGGGCGCCTCTTTCGCCGGTGACCTTGGATTGACCGGCACCAGCGGCCCGGGGGTAGCGCTGAAAAGTGAGTTTGTCGGGTTGGCGGTCATGACCGAGCTTCCGCTCGTGATCATCAATGTCCAGCGTGGTGGACCCAGCACTGGATTACCCACCAAAACCGAGCAGGCTGACCTGCTCCAGTCGGTGGTAGGCAGAAATGGAGAATGTCCTGTCCCGGTTCTTGCGGCAGCCAGTCCAAGCGACTGTTTCTGGACTATCATCGAAGCCTTCCGAATAGCCCTGAGATATATGACCCCGGTGTTCTGCTTGAGCGACGGTTATATCGCGAATGGATCAGAACCCTGGATGATACCCTCCGATTCTGATCTGCCCGACCTGCGCCCCACTTTTGCCACCAATCCCAATGGTTTCAAACCCTATGCACGTGATGAGAAGACACTGGCACGTCCCTGGGCAATTCCAGGCACTCCGGGTCTGGAACACCGGATTGGCGGACTGGAGAAACAGCATATCACCGGTAGTGTCTGTTACGATCCGGCCAATCACGATTTTATGGTTCGCTTGAGGGCAGAGAAGGTGGACCGTATCGCTCAGGACATTCCTCCCACGAAAGTTTTCGGCGATGAAAAGGGAGGTAAGGTTCTGCTGGTGGGTTGGGGAGGAACTTTTGGGGCTGTGACCACCGCTGTCGAGCATATGCGTAAAGAAGGCAAATCTGTCTCCTCGGTCCATCTGCGTCACCTCCATCCACTGCCAAGTGATCTGGGCGAGGTGATGTCCCGGTTTGAAAAGGTCATCGTTCCGGAGATCAACCTGGGACAGCTTCGGATGTTGCTGAGAGCGAGGTTCCTGGTGGATGCCATCGGTCTCAACCAGGTACGCGGGAAGCCTTTTACAGTTCGCGAAATCACAGGAAAAGTGGAGGCCTATCTTTAGGCCAGGGTTTCTTGGTATCAGACTCCCCCATCCCTCCCCCGCAAGGGAAGAGGAGAGGGAATGTTCAAAAGCAAAAAACATAAGAGAGCTAGGACCAATGCCCCTGAATTAAGGATTTCATGATCTGCCCCCCAACACAGTGGCGGCC